>JARRLM010000155.1:0-11643 GCA_037386985.1 Acidobacteriota bacterium
CCCATTCAGGTATTTCTCCCTTATAGGAGAAAACGAAGCGGCATATGCAGGCACGTGGAAACCCTTGCGGGTAGCTGAAGGATTTTCCGACGATCAGCCGACAATCAGCGTAATGCCGGCGATGTCCTGGCAGCCTGATCTGGTATTGCCGACTCCCCCATCCGTCGAGAGGATCATTTCCCATATAAGTCATCAGGCCAAGGCAAAATACGACAGGTATGCCCTCAATTTCATGTATAACAATCTGGTGCTTATCTCGCCAACGGCCTTCGAAGCAATTCGCAGGGAAGGTTTTTCAAGAAAGGAAATTCAGAAACTGCTGTACGAAAAAATCCAGCTGCCCGGAACGGAAGTGTTTGACGGCAGAGAAAGGCCGGTGTTGAACCGGTTGCCAAAACAGATGGTTGAAAAGCACCAAAAAGATCCCGGTGGCCTTGTACCGCTTCTTCTAAATCCGGAAAGTCTCAAAATCTGTGTTGCCGGCGGTCCCGGACCGGACATGATAGCCTACATAGGCACCTGGGGATACGGACCATCACATTTCGTGACCAAACCGATAAAGACTCCCGGGAATTGGCGGAGTCTGCTTTCCAGATATGAAGGATGGGAAAGCCCAACGATTCGATAATCAGTCAGCGGTTGGATTCCTGTGTATGAACTGCCCGGATAGAGGCAAGGATCTGCGGACCCGATATCCGCGAACAAAATTCTCGCTTCCATGATGGAGAATGGTGATGCAAGAGCCTGGTTACGAAGTTGTTTGGCCTTTGGGGAAGATGGTGGCGGAAAAAGTGTCCCTGACTCGCCGGATCGCTGATATGTCCGGCAAAACTGTCTGTGAACTGTCGGATTTCGGTTTCAGGGCGGAAGAAATTTTCCCCCTCATCAGGGCATCCCTGTCCGAGCGGTATCCGGGCATAAAGTTCATCGAATATGACGCTTTCGGCAATATCCATGGGCCCCGAGAGGAGGAGATCGTGGCCGCTCTGGCGGAGAATCTCCATCAATACGGATGCGATGCGGTTATTTCCGGAGTAGGAGGCTGAGGCAGTTGTTCGCCCGCAGTTGCGCGCGCAAGCATAGCCGCCGAAAAGGCCGGCATTCCCTCGGTATCGATTATTACCACCGGTTTCGTGAAACAGGTGCAGACGATAGGCAGGAGCCTTGGAATCCAGAATCTGCCCGTGGCTGAGTATCCCGGTATGGTGGCCGTAGACAGCCGGGAGGAGCTTGAAGAAAAGGTGACCGGAATGCTCGTTGACAATATCATCCTGGCATTTACCAAACCCATATTGCAGACGGCCTTTCCGAGGGAGCCGGAACCGGACCAGATCGTTTTCCGGGGAACCCTGGACGAAGTTCAGGAGTTTTTTACCAGAAGGCAATGGACGGACGGGCTTCCGGTGATTCCTCCGACAATCGACAGGGTCGAAAAGTTTCTTCAATTTACCGACAAGTCCCCTCGGGACGTAATCGGAGTTCTGCTTCCTGAAAATCGTGAGGCTACAGTCTGGAACGTCGCCGTTAACGGAGTGATGTCGGGATGCAGGCCGGAATATATGCCCGTTTTACTGGCAGTGACAGAGGCGGTTGCCGATCCTGAATTCCGCATTAAAGACGCTGGAAGCACTCCCGGCTGGGAGCCCTTGATTATTTTAAACGGCCCCATAATAAAGGAGCTTGATTTCAACTGTGAGTGCGGCGTCATGCGGGTCGGCCGGCAGCCAAACACCAGTATAGGCCGGTTCTTGAGACTGTTCATGAGGAATGTAGCCGGTCTGCGTATACCGCCCGGAACGACGGACAAAGCCACAATCGCCGATACTTTCAACGTGGTCCTGGCTGAAAATGAAGATGTTCTGCCTGAACTTGGCTGGGAAACATTCAGCGCCGCTCGCGGATTCAAACCGGACGAGAATGTAGTTACCGTTCAGAGTGTGGTGTTCGCGACCGCCCCTATCGCAAGCGGAGGCGAGAAGACGCAGGATCATCTGGATACTTTTGTGGAAGTCTTCGGCAAAACCATGTCCACCTGGACCCATATGGCCGTTAATTGGGGAAAGTATTATCCTCTAATCGTAATTAATCCAAGCGTGGCGCGATTGTTCGCTCAAAATGGATTGAAGAAAAAAGACATCAAACAGTATTTATATGATTACTCCAAAGTATCCGCCGGATCGGTAGAAAGGCTTGCGCGGCAGGATGGCATTACGGGTTTCAATTTGCGCAGGATGGTGGAGGAAAACCTGATCCCGGAACAATACGGCAAGTCGGAGGATCCTGAAAGGATGGTGCCGGTGTTTCTGAAAGCCGAATGGATTGGAGTCGTTGTCAGCGGAGATTCCGGGCGGAATCGCAGCAGAGGCTATGTTCAAAACCACGAGCAGGGCCCTCCGGTCAGCAAAAGTATAGAATTGCCGACAGGCTGGAAACGGATATTGCCGGCCAAATAACATAACGCAATTGTCATCCGGGATCGGAAGTGAATTGCTGCGTAAAACCGGTTTCAGCGATTTAATGTACGTATACGACTAGTGATACGTACAGGATTGATATTATGGATGAACAGGTATTCAGTGACGTAAAGATATTGGACCTGACTGAGGGTATTGCAGGTCCTTACTGCACCAGGCTGTTCAGCTCATTCGGCGCAGAGGTCATTAAGGTCGAGAAGCCGAACAAGGGGGATATCAGCCGGAAGATGGGCCCGTTTCCAAATGACGAATACGATCCGGAAAAGAGCGGGACCTTCTTTTATCTCAACACGAATAAAAAAAGCATAACCGTGAACCTTCGAAAAAAAGAGGGATTGGATATTTGCAAAAGACTCTTGGGGAAAATGGATGTTCTCGTGGAAAGCTTTGCGCCCGGAGGATTGGCAAGACTGGGATTGTCGAAGAAAATATTGAAAGAAATCAATCCTCGCTTGATTGTGACCTCCACCTCATGAGACCGGGCAGCAACCCCAAGAAGAGACCCGTAATCCAGGGAGGATTCCAGGCCGAATATTCGACCGGGCTCCTGAGTTATATAGCAACTGCGGCCGCGCTTGTAAGCAGGGCTGATGAAGGCATGGGCGCATGGATCGATATGGCCGCGATGGAGTGCGTCGCCACCACATTGATGGGGCATGTCGCAGAATACTCATACCTCGGATTGAGCAGAAGAACGAATCCTTTTGCCATTCACGGCTACCCGATAGGGTACAGCGTTCCTTGCCGGGATGGATGGATCAGTCTTACTCCAGGTATAGGAGGCACACCGAATATTCCTTTATTGATCGGCAAGCCGGAACTGCTGGACGATCCGATGTTTACCAGAACACAAAAACGCATGGCCGATCCGGAAGCATTAGATGGGCTGATCATCCCATGGCTCAGGAATCACGATAAATGGGAAATCACGAAAGAGGCTCAAGAGCTGAGGTTGGCGTTTACTCCTGTTTTAAGCGCCGGTGAACTCTTTGACGATCCGCAATTAAAAGCCAGAAAATTCTTCGATGTGTCCGTTCACCCGAAACTGGGAGATACCACCTGTCCCGGTGCGCCGGCTAAATTGAGTAAAACCCCATCGAAGCAGGGAAGGGCACCGTTGTTAGGAGAGCACAATAAAGAAATCTTCGACGAATACGGTTGTACGCAAAAGGAAATTGAAAGCAGCGACGGGCGGGAGCCATTCAATGAAGGAAGGATAACGACTCAAAAATTATTGAATGGCTTAAGAATTCTCGACCTGACGATGGTCTTTGCCGGGCCGGTCGCGACAAAAATATTGGCTGAACTGGGCGCGGAGGTTATCAAGATAGAATCGATGCAGCGCGCGGATGTGTTTACTCGCGCCAACGTCTATCCCGAGAATATACCCGGGAACGATCCCTGGAACCGAGGGTGCCTGTTTCACTGCCTGAATGCGGGCAAGCAGGGAATTTCTCTTAATCTGGGAACAGAAAAAGGGCGCGAAATCTTCAAACGCCTGGCGAAAAAGAGCGATGCCGTAATTGAAAATTTTTCTCCAAGAGTGATGGAAAACTGGGGGCTGGATTATGAACAGATAAAGAAAGTCAATCCGCGATTAATCATGGCATCCATCAGCGGCCTGGGACATTATGGCCCGCTTAGGAATTACTACATGTATGTGCCGGGCATGGAAGGAATGAGCGGCATAACGCATAACACCGGCTTTCCGGATGAACCGCCTCTGCTTTCCGGTTGCGCTTATGGGGATTGGGTTGCAGGCGCCAATGCCGCCATGGCCTTGATTACGGCTCTCTTTCACCAAAAGGTTACGGGCAAAGGCCAGTACGTCGATGTTTCCGGACGGGAAGCCGCCATCTGCCACATCGGAGATATTGTTATGGATTACGTTCTAAACAAGCGGGACAGAACGCGAATGGGCGATAAGCATCTGCGATTCGCTCCCCATGGGTGCTACCGGTGCAGAGGCGACGACGACTGGATCGCGATCGGTATAGAAACGGAAAGCCAGTGGAAGAGCCTCGTTCGTGCTATTAGAAAACCGGAGCTGCTTAAGAATAAGGCATTTGCCTCCATGCAGCGCAGGCTGGATAATCAATCGGAACTGGACGCCATCATCGAAGAGTGGACCGGTCGATGGGACAAATTTAAAATAATGGAGACTTTACAGAAGCTGCGGATCCCCGCAGGGGCGGTGCTCAACATGAAGGAAATCAACCTGAATCCTCATTTGAAAAAACGGGGCTTTTTCCAACTTGTCGACCATGGTGAAGGAATCGGCCAAAGACCGATTCCCAGCCAACTCCCTGCAAAATTTCGCGGATCCGGAAAATCGGTTCTTAAAAGATCGCCTCGTTTTGGCGAGGACACCGAATACATCCTTGGTTCGCTGTTGGGGATGTCGAAACAGGAACTTGCTCAGCTTGAAAAAGAAAACATTATTGCCGATATCCCGGCTTTTCCTCCTGGGAGGCCATCCCGGTTGGATTTGATTGAAAAGCAGCAGGCGGGTTTTATGGATCCCGATTATCTCAATGAACTTAGAAAGCACTTCAGCACTGGAATTGGCGAAACTGATGGACCAGTGCAGCAGATCAGTCCGCGCCGGAGAGGTAAGTAATGATTGAAAGAAAAGTAGTCATGCCGGATACAACAATTACCCGGGAAATGGTAGAGGGCATGCGCGCCAAACTCGGTCTCAAACTGAGAGTGGACGAAAGCACGCACAATGAGTACGCCACACGAATGGCTATCCTTAAATTTACGGAAGGTGTTGGGGACCCGAACCCTTTATGGACCGACGCGGAATATGCGAAGGGAAGCCGGTTCGGACGCATCGTTGCTCCGCCGTCGTTCGTATGGGCCTGTTTTTCCCACGTAATATTCGGCTGGAGAGGGCTGGGAGGATTCCACGCGGGGTGCGATGTGGAATTCAAGAAGCCGGTATTTATAGGGGACAAGGTATCGGCAGAGTGCGTATTCGAAAGCTTTGACGGCCCGAAGAAAAGCAGCTACGCCGATGAAACCGTAATAGATTATTTTCAAAATCAATACTGGAACCAGGACGGCGAACTGTTAGCCACGTATCGCTGGCGGGTGGTGCATTTCGCCAGGGCCAATGCCCGCAAGAAAAAGAAGCACGCCAGTATTAAGTTGCCGCATCCCTGGACCGAGGATCAGTTGGAGCAGATCGAACAGGAGATTCTTTCCGAGAAAATCAGGGGCTGCGAACCGCGATACTGGGAGGATGTTGAAATAGGAGAAGAGCTCACACCGGTGGTTAAAGGCCCTCTCGGAGTGACGGATGAGATCGCTTATGTCATCGGCGGAGGCGTTCCCATACCGAGATTGCAGGCACATGGAGTGGCCCTGCGATCCTACAGAAAGCATCCCGCATGGATGTTCCGGGATCCCGACACCTCGGCCTGCGAACCCATTTTTGCCGTTCACTATAACAGAGCGGCGGCAAATGCAATGGGGCTTCCTCATTCATACGATGTCGGTGTCCAGAGGCATTGCTGGGGCGTTCATCTGATCACCAACTGGATGGGGGATGATGCCTGGCTCAAGAGAAGCTACACGGAATACGGCAAGTTCGTCTACCTGTCGGATGTTGTCCGTGTAAAGGGTACGGTAACCAAAAAGTATATAGATGAAGAGGAGGACCATTGCGTTCACATTGAACGATCCGCGATCAATCAGAGGAATGAAAACGTAATGCCGGGCTATGCCGTTGTGGCCCTGCCGTCCAGGGGGAATAATTCTTCTCCATTGGACAAACGAATAAGCTGTGAAGGAAATTAATCGGATGCAAGAGAAGAAATGTCTGATTCATTCGCCCAGAGTGCTGGACCTGACTAATAGGAACGGGCATCTGTGCGGTAGAATTTTAGCCGACCTTGGGGCGGATGTCGTGAAAATTGAGAGACCGGGAGGCGATCCGGACAGGCGGATAGGTCCATTTTATAAACAAGTTCCCAACCGGGAAAGAAGCCTGTTATGGCTGGCGTACAATACCAATAAACGAGGTGTGACGCTGAACCTCGATTCCGGGGACGGACGGCAGATCCTCAGAAAACTGATCCGCGAGGCCGATTTCTTGATCGAATCATTTCCGCCCGGGTATATGGACGGAATGGGGCTGGGATACGACACACTCGGTGAAATCAATCCGCGCTTAATTTATACATCCATTTCTCCATTCGGGCAATCCGGCCCCTATAAGAACTATAAAGCATCGGATCTGGTGGTTATGGCCATGAGCGGGCTGCTGTATATGACAGGGCGTCCCGGGGAAGCGCCGCTGCGAATAAGTTTCCCTCAATCGTTCCTGTTGGCCGCCGCGCACGCGGCGGCGGCAAGCATGATTGCGTATTTCCACCGCGAAACGACCGGCCGGGGGCAAAATGTGGATGTGTCCGCGCAGGAATGCGTCTTGTGGGAGGTATCCAACGCAATACCTTCGTGGAAATTGAATAGGAAGATACTCGAGCGCGTGGGATCTTATATGTCCGGCCGATGGGCGGATATCAAACAGAAATTGCTGTGGAAGTGCAGGGATGGATATGTAGTATTTTACATAATAAGCGGCGGTTTCGGTGTCAAAACCAACAGGGGGATCGTCGAGTGGCTGCTGGAAGAGGGCCTGGCCTCGGAGCAGTTTACCGGCATCGCCTGGACCGCTTTCGCCTTGTCCTAACAGACCCAGGGAGTGCAGGATCAGATGGAGGCCCCGATCGCCGAGTTGTTTGCAAGACACACCAAGGCTGAACTGTACAACGAAGCGTTAAAAAGGAAGATTATGCTTTCTCCCGTATCCACGGCTCGAGACATTTGCGAAAACACGCAACTGTATGCCAGAGACTTCTGGATCGAAGTCGATCATCCGGAAATTCCGGCCAGGATTTCCTACCCCGGACCTTTCGCCAGAATGTCGGAAACCCCTCTTGCGACAACCAGAAGAGCTCCTTTGCCGGGAGAGCACAACCTGGAAATCTATCAAAAGGAACTGGGCTTTTCAAAAAGTGATTTGGGACTCCTGCATCAATCCGGAATTATTTAAACGAAGGGACGAAATGGATTTGGCTAAAAAAGTATTCGACGGAATCCATATTGTAGATTTCGGATGGGCTCTTGCCGGTCCGCTAAGCGTAAAATATCTGGCGGACTATGGCGCTACGGTGATTTGCATAGAATCCTTGCGGAGACCGGACCTGTTACGAATTTCCGCTCCCTTTAAGGATGAGACTCCAAACATCAATCGTGCCGGATTTTACAGCTATTTCGCAGCAAATAAGTACAGCATCAGCCTTGATCTGAACAACAAATCCGCGAGAGAGATCGCGAAAAAACTGGTGGCCTGGGCGGATATCGTCGCCGACAGCCACAGGCCCGGTGTGCTGGAAAGCTGGGGCCTGGACTATGATGCGTTAATTGAAATCAAGCCGGATATTATCATGATCCGAAGCTCGAATCAGGGATTAACGGGGCCCGCGGCGCTGCAGCCTGGGTTGGGATACTGTATTCCCCATTTTGCCGCCAGCGCCCTGACAGGTGCACTCGATTACCGGAAAAAGACCGGTAAGGGCCAGTTGATTGATCTGTCGCAGTTTGAAGCTGGCTTGCATCTCATTTCCCCGCTTTTACTCGATTATTCAACAAACGGAGTGGAAGCAAAAGCCAACGGCAACGCATGCGAATACGCTGCTCCCCATGGAGTCTTTCGTTGCAAAGGAGAGGATCGCTGGTGCGCAATCACCGTCTTCGAAGAAAACGAGTGGCAGGCCATGTGTAAAGCCATGGGAAATCCTGAATGGACAAAGGACAGCGATTTTTCAACCTTTCTCGAGAGGAAGAAGAACGAAGCCAGGCTGAACCGGCTTATAGAAAAATGGACGTCCCGGTATGAAGCCGAACACGTCATGATGCTATTGCAGAAAGAGGGCGTTGGTGCCGGCGCAGTGAAAAATTCAGAAGATATTTGTAACGATGCCCAGTTAAAACAAAGAGAATTTTTCTGGGACGGAGAGCATGACGAACTCGGAACGTTTTCCTATCTGGGACAGCCGTCCCGATTATCGGAGACTCCCGCGAAGCTATATCGAAATGCCCCTTCTCTGGGCGAACATAATGAATATATCTGCCTTGAAATGTTGGGTATGTCGAAGGATGAATATGATCGGTTCTTTGCAATGGGGGTATTTGATCAATAAATAATCCGGGACGCTTCAGGCCATATCGGTCTGAGGACGAGCCCGGCACTACTTCCCGATTGCAGTGGAAGACGGGTACTTAAGAGAGTTGGTACTCGAACAGAGCAATGCGGAAAGTGGAAAGGATCCGATTGATATGCCGGACAGGACGGTGGAATTGACGGTATGCAATCCGAGGGGCGGATTGGAAACTCCCGCTATGGTTTCTCCTTCCCCTCGTCTGCGGAATCTGGATGGAAAAAAGATCGGAGTGTTGATGTTCAGCTTATGGGGACTGGCGGAAACGGTTTTCCCGCAGCTTAAAAATGCATTGGGAAAACGGGTTGGGAGAATCGAATTTCGTGAATGGTCGGCCATGGTACCCGCCGAGTCCCGAGAATCAAGATTGAAAGAAATTGCCGAATACAGCGACGGCATTATTGTGCTCCTCGCCTTTACGGGAACCAGTTCCGCAAGAACGATGCGGGATGCCGTGTATCTGGAGAAAATGGGCAAACCTGTTGCCTTCATGGTAACAAGGCCCTTCCAGGCAAACGCCAGATTCATTGCCAGACGTGAGGGACTTTCCGACATTTCCGTGGTATCGGTGCCTGTGGATTCACTGCCGCTTGCTGATGAAATCAAAGAATTGAAACTCGGAGAAAAAGCCGCCGATGGCGTCATCAGAGCTCTGACACTGTGGAGCCCGCAACCCGAAAAGAAATCCGAAACCTCCGAAAAAACGGTTGTTTTCAGGGACAAAGACTACGAAACAGCCAGAGAAAGCGTGGAAAAATATTTTCTCCGGCACGGCTGGAGTGACGGTCTTCCACTGGTGCCTCCAACTCCGTATGCAGTGAACTCCATGCTCGAGGGTTTGGACTTATCTCCCGACCATGTGATTGGAACCGTTGAACCCGGGGGAGTGAGGGCTACTGTCGAAGATATTGCCATCAATGCAGTCATGGCCGGATGCCTTCCTCAATATATGCCGGTTCTCACCGCGGCAATCGAAGCGATCACCGATCCGGCATTCAACCTCAGAGAGGTCCAGTGTACCTCGTGCAATATGGCGCCGTTGCTTATTGTCAGCGGTCCAAAGTTAGTTGAAGATCTGAACATTAATTGCAGTTTCGGCACCCTGGGACCGGGTTGGAGGGCAAATACAACCATTGGCCGGGCAGTGAGACTGATTATGACCAATCTCGGGCGTGCATGGCCGGGCATGAACGTAATGAAAACGTTGGGGAGCCCATTCAATTTTTCGCCCCTGATCGCGGAAAACGAAGCTGCATTCAATGGAGCATGGGAGCCCTTGCGAGTGGCGGAAGGCTATGACTTTGACCCGCCTACAATCAGCGTAATGCCGGCCATGTCGTGGCAGCCCGATATCGTGCAGCCGGAACCACCGACCGTTAAACGGATTGTGGAATATATCGCCAAACAGGGCAAGGTGAAACACGACAGGCTCGCCGGTAATTGGGGAATGGATAATCTGGTAATCCTTTGCGGATCGACTTTGGATTGCATTCGTAGAGAAGGATATTCGAGACTCGATCTGCAAAAAGCTCTTTATGATGCGATTCAAATACCGAGTTCTGAATTTCTTAACGGTAGAGATATTTCAGAATTTTCTGCGTTTGGTCGCCTGCCGGAACGGATCAAAGAAAAGTGTGAATCCGGCCCGGAAACGCCGGTACCCCTTCTGGCAGCCCCCGGCAATATCAAAATTTGTGTTACGGGGGGCGCGGGACCCTATGGGATCAGCTATATCAGTACCTTCGGTTACGGACCGGCCCGCTTTGTAACAAAACCTGTGCACATGCCCGCAAAATGGGAGTATCTGCTGGCCGAATGTGACGGATGGGAAAGCCCAACAGTAAAATAAAGAACCTGCAGTCAAAAGATGGGGCCCGAGCGTCTACAGAGGGCTCCGGAGGAGACACTCTTATGGAATCAATGTACGGCGACATTGTCCGTTTCATGGAAGAATACTTCCCGGCTTACAGCCAATATTGTCAGGATTCAGAAACACAGCACTTCATGGACAAGTTTTATGCACCGGAACTTTCGTTTGATGAAAATATAGTCAGCAGTCGCACACAATGGTACGAAATGTGCCTCTCTCATCCCGCGGTGCAGGACAAATTAACGCTTGAGCACCTGTTTGTTGATGAGCAGCAGAAGGAAGTCGGTGCATTGCTCAAAACACAGGCCATTGACCGTGCGACGGGGGAAGTGCTGCTTGAATTGAAAATGAACGTCCTCTATAACCTCAGGATAGACCGGAACAGGGAAATCAGGATAACAAAAGTCAGGGTATTTCTTGAAAGTGACCCGCAAAAGATCGGGAAATTATGTCAACTGTACGGGATCGGTTCCTAGTTTGATGTCCCGGTCAGCCTTTTTCCCTATAGTATTCAGACAATTGGGAGGGCGGAAGCATCGTCTTCCGATCCGCTGAAAATTCCTCAATAGCTCTATCCTTCAGTAATTCCAAAAGTGATTCCAGATTCTGCCTCTGCCCCTCAGTCAAAGCGGACATTATATTGTGAAGATGCTCTCTTTGCCTGGACAATTGAAGGGCCTTTTCACCCTTTCTGGTCATCCTGACCAGGACTCTTCCGTTTCCACTTGAACTCTTTTCCTTGGTTATTAAGCCCTGCTTTTCCATACGATTGAGAATATCGGACACGGAATTTCTTTGTTGGTAGACATAGCGGGACAGCTCCGCTGGTGTGGTTGCATCGCCCATGGCTCGAATCATAAATAACATATATGCCTGAACGGGCAGGATGCCGTATTTGTTCATTTCCATATTTCTGAGCTTGGCCACCATATGGTACACCCGACTGATCAGAATCCACAAATCGTATTCCTTGTCTTCCTTCTTTCGTGCCTTCAGCTTCTTTGAATTGACCAATGCACTCCCTCTCTATTCGAAACAAATATTAAAGATTGCAAGCAGCATAATGGAT
>JARRLM010000156.1:0-645 GCA_037386985.1 Acidobacteriota bacterium
ATCCGGGGGAAAAATATCGACGAGACCACCGCCGAAGCAGCAGGCGCTGCGGCAGTCCAATCCGCACGCGCACTGCCGGGTGACAGAAACAAGTGGAAGATCCAGATCGCCAAAACAATGGTAAAAAGGGCTCTCCTTGCCTGCGCCTGATCCTTATTCCGAAGTTGCCCATTGAAACAGGAATCGGGGCCTGCTGATCTGCGTTTCTCACGAGGATTCTGTACAGGTAAAAGCGGCCGGAAACTATCTCCCTTCAGCAACTGTAAATAGTTTCTAATCTTTTAAAACAGCGGCGTATCCTTCCCAGCAGCTGACAACATCCACCGTACAATATTATTCTGCGATTTTATTTGGTATCTGCACCAGGTTTTCAGATATATTAGTACAAATCAAAAAATCGAAATTATGAAAACCCAAGGACGAATGTTGTTTCCGTGTCCCTTTGATTCTGAGCTAGTTCTATTAAGGAGGATTTATGAAGCGGATCAGCTTGCTACTATTGGGATTTATAAGCATCACCCTCACTGCCTTCGCTGATGATTTATCGACAGCTTCGTCACAAGAACTGATGGACATCTACCAGCAACTACGCGCACTTCAAAGAAGCAGTGCTGTGGCAATTACTGAAAACGTTGTCTTCAAGCG
>JARRLM010000156.1:784-5915 GCA_037386985.1 Acidobacteriota bacterium
GCGGGACGCGTTCTGGCCGCCCAGTTTGAAGGCGAGGGCACTTTTGAACTCTCCCCACCCACATTTATCCATCAGTATCAGCTAGCGACACGCACAGGAAAACCAAAACTTGTGGATACCTTCCAAAAAGCAGTCTTTTTCTTCACCGATGACTCCGTCGCAGAATTGAATAAGATCCTTCAAGTCAAGCAACTTCAGGATGGAGCGAATAAAACAGATATTGCACCTGCTCAACAACACTACAGTAAAAACTACAATAATTGGGTAAATAACACGCGCAAAGGGAATCCGACTATGAGGAATCTGGCTGCACGCATGCTGGCAGATCTAACCGATAGGACCAGCAAAGGATTTTTCCTGGCCGACTTTAAAGGAAAGGAATCAGGCGATCTGCTTTTTCATATCAGCTGGAACCGTGATTCACTTCTGCTTCCAGATTCCAGTAAAGGGGAAGAGGTCATCCTTCTTCACGTCAACCCCGGGGACTACTACGAATGGATGTCCGGATTTCATGTCGCATCGGAATATGCCGAAACATCCCGACCCGATCACAGTCGCACATCAGTGCACTGTCCCTCCATGTCCATTGACTTAAATGTTCCTAAAAACAATAGGATTTCAGCTGTGGTTGATATGGAATATGTTGTCAGCGATACGCCGGCGCGGATCCTTCCTTTCAATCTCAATGGAGTGCTTCGCATCAGCTCTATAAAAGATGACGCAGGTAACGCACTTCGCTATATTCAAGAAGCTCGCAACCTCGACAGCGACCCATGGGTAATTCTTCCGAAACCGGCTACTCCTGGGAAAGCGGAAAAGATCAGAATTACCTATAGTGAAAATTCCACCGGCGACAGCCACATCGTTAATAGGGAAGGGGGAGGGCTTTTTTATGTATCCTCACGTGCTTCATGGTTCCCCAGCTTCAAATTTCTCAATGACAGAACTGAGTTTCAATTAAAGGCTCATTCGCAGAAAAGATATAAGTTCGTGGCAAGCGGATCCCTGGTTTCATCCGAGGAAACTAAAAAGGAGCTCGTAACAACCTGGGAATCGGATATCCCCTTAGGTGTCTTCGGATTTAATTACGGTGATTTTGTAGAAGCATCCAATGCCTCCCCTACCTTAACAGTCACCGCCTATTCAGGTAAATTCGTTCCCGATGAATTAAAGGCATTGGAGTCTCTTATATCGATTGCCCAACTTGCAGGGCAAGAAAGAGAAGTTCAACAAATGGGAATTATGACAGGCGGTTTTAATACCGCCGCGAATGTGAAATATGCTGCAGGCATTAGTTTTCAGGCTTTCAGTCTTTTTGAATTCTTGTATGGATCTCTGCCTTTTAAGACTGTCTCCGTTACGGAGCAGCCAATCCGGGGATATGGTCAGAGCTGGCCGAACCTGATTTTTTTACCCTACGATTCGCTTTTGGATGCCACAACTCGAAACAGCCTCGGGCTTCTAGACTCAGGGGAAGCTCGAGAATTTTACGATACGGTTGCCGTTCATGAGATGGCACACCAGTGGTGGGGCCATCTGGTGGGATGGGAAACATATCACGACCAGTGGCTTTCCGAAGGGATCGCTGAATTCTCCTGTGCAATGTACCTGAAACAATTCGATCCCGAACGATTGAACAGCTTCTGGGGGCTGAAGCGGAGATGGCTTCTTTCGAACAACAGATTCGGCTCCCGGCCGGTTGACGCTGGTCCATTGTGGATGAATACTCAGCTGGATACATACAATGCGGGAAGTAGTAGAATAATTTATGAAAAAGGCGCCTACGTTATAGAAATGCTGCGGGTGATGATGTATGACACAAGCACAGAGAACCCCGATGCCAGATTTATCACCATGATGCGGGACTTTACTAAAACCTATGCAGGTAAAAATGCTTCCACAGATGATTTCCAAAAAATGGTGGAAAAATACATGGGAGAGCCAATGGGCTGGTTCTTTGATCAATGGGTCTACGGAACCCGTATACCGTCCTACGATTTCAGCTATCAGTTATCAGAAGTTGAAAACGGGCAGGCAAAACTTGAGATGACCACAACCCAGTCGAATGTCGGCGAGTCTTTCCAGGCACGATTACCTCTCTTTGCAGAGATTGATGGAAGACTGGCGTATATTGGATTTGTGACAACAGTAGGTACGAAACCGGTAAAATCCGTTGTGCAGCTCCCGATAAGCCCGAGCAGTATCATTCTGGATCCGGGACGAAGCATACTCGCCCATATCAATCAGTAATCCGGAAGGAGCAGGTGTTCGTGCCGGCAGGCAGAACAGGGAAACCGGGAGTGGCGCAGAATTTACTTTCCCTTTGCAATGGACTTGTAATACTCATCCACCAGCTTCTGAAAATCGGCGGGAGCTTCATTATCTTCCATGGAGAAGTAACGGTCATCCTGGTTCAACCGATCCAGATCCCTGGCCAGTTCGAGTTCAACCCGGCGCATAGCCTCGATCGCGGCCTTTAAAAAAGCAATCCGCTCCGGATCGCTGTAATCCGTGTAATCACCGGCATGGCGCAATCCATCGATCACCCTGTCCATGTTGTTCAGCCGATTCGAGTCCCCGTCGAGCAGACCGCGAAGTTCACGGGCATCCCTCAGGCGTTGCTCAAATTCGCTCTCCAGCTGTCTGTTATCCCTTCCCGTACCCGATACCCCTCCCCGGGGTGGGAGTGTAGCATCCGAGGATAACGCGAGGGCCTCTGTATCAGGATTCGGAAAACCGCCTTCCTGATTGCGCTCATTTTGCATCGCCGCCCTCTGACCGGGCTGAGGATTCTGAGAAGGAGTTCCGTTCCGGCCCATACCCGATTGTGCTTGATCCGATGGGCGTTGCTGAGAATTCTGTGAAGGATTTCCATTTCGCCCCATACCCGATTGTGCTTGATCCGATGGGCGTTGCTGTCCCCTGCCCCGGCCTGTTTGAGCTCGCATTCCCTGCTGTTGTCCAGGCTGATCGCTCCCGGAGGCTCCGGTCTGTTCACTCTGCGCGCCTTCCTGTAATTGTTGCTCAAGCGATTCCAGTCCTTCCGCCAGTTGACGGGCCCGGTTCGCCGCATCTTCAATCTGCTCCCCTCCTCCATTCACCATGCTTTCCTGTGCGGATTGGAGTTGCTGATTTAATTCCTCTAACCCGTTGCGGATATAATCTTCCCACTCCTCCTGGAATTCGTCATACCCGCTTTGGATCATTTCACTTCCCATCTGGATTCGTTCAGGAAGTTTCTTGTCCCTGATCTCCCGGGCGGCATCGGCCAGTTTTCCGCTTGTTTCCTCCTGCGTCTTACGAGCCTGTCTTGAAAGATCCCGGATATTGCCTTCGAGATTTTCCAGCCGGTCGGCCATCAGCTCCTTTCGGGAGACAATATCTTCAGCGCGCTGTCCAGTCCCGCCGGGCGAAGAGTTCGTTGACTCTGTTTCTTCAGACATCTGTTCGAGCTCTTTCTGAATCCGCTCCTGTTCCTTCAATAATTTCTCGGATTCCCCAACGGCCTGCTGAAGCTGCTGGTTGAGACCGGACTGCCGCTCACGGTCCAACCTGCGCGCAGCATCATTGAGCTGCTGGAGCGCACGCGTACCCTGGGCACTGGCTTCGGAACTATTGTCGCTCCGGGACTCGTTGAGAGCTTTTTTCATCTCTTCTATAGCTCTCTCCATCCTGCTGCTGGCCTCGTTCAGACTGGGTGAACTTTTCTCGCGCGACAACCGTTCGAGTTGTCGCTGCAGCTCTTCCGCCTGTTCCATGAGCTCCTGCTGGCTTGCACTGGCCGATCCTCCACCCGAGCTTGAGGACTGATTTCCCTGCCTGGCCCGCATGCGGTTTCTTTCATTGAGCTGTTGCTGCCGCTGCGCCAATTCTTTCAGCCGCTCAAGCGCCTCATCAACCTCCTGATCCTGTTCTTCACGCTCCCCTCTCTGCATTGTCTCGTATTGATTTTTCAGCTTATCCATTTCCAGCTCGAACAGATCCGCCAGGTCTTCACTATTTGCCTGGCTACTCGGGCTGCCGCTACCGGAACTCTGGGATGCCATAGAAACCTGGATTTCTCGAAAAAGGCTTTCAGCCCGCATCAGCTGCTGAAGGGATCTCTGCTCCGGAGGAAATGCGTCTTTGGGTTTTTCGGCCCTGAGCTCCGTAGCGGCTTTATCCATTTCCTCTACGGCATTTTCAAGGTACTCACCCAGCTTGACGAACTCGTCATCCGACTGGACCGCCTCTCTCCGTTGCATCCGGTCGACCAATTCCTGCGTCTGATCCTGGAGACGGTCCTGAACAAGCGCCAGGGTCTGCAGCGCATCGCTGTAATCCTGCAGGGGCATACTTTCTTTATCGCGGATCAGGTTATGTGTCGCACTGATAATTTCCTTCTGCTGCATGCCCAGAGCCTGCTGCCCCTCCTCTTCGCCCGTGCCCTCCTGGCTTGGAGACTGCTGGCTTTGCACATACTTCTGCTCGAACGGGCGTATCTGGATGAAGTAGATGTCGGAACTTGCCTCTCCCGGCCCTGTGACATTGTTGTTATCCCTGCCCCTTGCGTAGTAGGAAACCAGATCGCCCGGAACAAGTCCGAACTCCTCCAGGAAAAAAGTGTAGGAACGCAGGACGGATTTCTTGCCCGTTTTGCCGTCGTAAAGAGAGACGGCCTGTTCCGGCCCTCCATTGACGGAATACAGAAGTTCCAGCCGGTCGATTCCCATGTCATCTTCAGCCTTGATCTCGGAAAACACCTCTTCCACGCTTGTCGCCCGAACATCCCTCATCGGGCGTACAATTTTAATAACCGGAACAGCATCCTCCAGCACTTCAACCAGATATTCGTAGGACCCCTCGTGACTTTTTCCGTTCAGTTCCTCAACCTGGACAACGTAGGAGCCGGACCGCTCGAGAAGGAAACGGCCGCTGAAATCGAGGGAACCGGACGGCGAAAGCTCCAATTTTTCCTGATTGTCAAACAGCAGGTGCGCGGACCGGATCGGTTGGTCGAACTGAACCTTGAGATCGACTTCTGTCCCTTTCAAAGCCGCAATATCCCCGTTGTTCTCGATGTGCTGTGATGACATGCCGGTATAAGCCGGAAAATTATAGGTAAGATCGATCTGTTTCACTTTGGCCAGGT
>JARRLM010000157.1:0-7812 GCA_037386985.1 Acidobacteriota bacterium
CGGTTGTCCTGGGAATGGGAATTTCCTGGGAAAAGGCTCTGGGAGCCGTGTTTATATCGGGAGTGCTTTTTCTCTTCCTGTCTTTTTTCGGTTTTCGTGAAAAGCTGATCGACAGTATACCCGATTCTCTCAAACGGGCTATCGCCGTCGGCATCGGTCTGTTCGTGGCAATGATAGGGTTTCAGTGGTCGGGGATTGTGGTCGCTTCATCCGGAACGCTTGTCAGTTTGGGTTCGCTGCATGACAAGCCGGTGCTCCTGTCGATCCTTGGCCTTGTCTTTACAAGTATTCTGGTCGCTGCAAAAGTGCGGGGATCCTTGCTATGGGGTATTTTCGGTACAGCCCTGGCAGGTCTGCCTCTTGGTGTTGTCAAGTATCATGGAATCCTGGGCGGGATTCCTTCCCTTGAGCCGACATTCTTCAAGCTCGACATTGCGGGTGCTTGCGACCTTGGATTGGTAAGCGTTATATTCGTTTTCTTTTTCCTCGCACTGTTCGATTCCGTCGGAACTCTGATCGGCGTCAGCGATCAGGCGGGCTTCCTCGTGAACGGAAAACTGCCGCGTGCAAAACAGGCGCTCGCAGCAGATGCATTCGGTTCGGTGGCCGGATCGGTTTTCGGCACGTCCACGATAACGGCCTATGTCGAAAGTGCGGCTGGAGTTGTCGAGGGAGGTCGTACCGGGCTGGCTAACATGATTACGGGCGCACTGATGCTGCTGTCGCTCTTTTTCTATCCACTGGCACGGATGATCGGCGAAGGAGTCCAAATGCCGGACGGATTGCAGATTTATCCTGTTGTCGCCCCCGTACTTATTGTTGTCGGCAGTATGATGTTGCGCAACGTCAGCAGGATTCCATGGGGGGATACGTCCGAGGCTATCCCCGCGTTTCTGACTATGACGGTCATGCCGTTCGCTTTCAGTATCACGGAAGGCATTGCCTTCGGATTCATATCCTACTCGCTGCTGAAAATCGTAACGGGGAAAGCGCGTGACGTTCATGGTCTGGTATACCTGTTCGCAGCTCTTTTTGTTGTTCGCTATATCTTCCTGTGATGAGACGGTTGATCCTTAACAATACTAAGAAGTCAGAAGTCAGGAGTCAGAAGACAGGAGTCAGAAGACAGGAGTCAGAATTCTGATGAGGACAACAGCTGATTGAAAAACAGAATGAAGAATAAAAGAAATCCCGATTCCCGGCAGGCGGAATACACGCTGGTCTATTCGACCTCTGCAGGACGCATCTGCCCGGGGTGTTTGAATCCGGTCGCCAGGTGTACGTGCCGCCGGAACGCGGCATCACCCAAAGGGGACGGAATTGTCCGAGTTTCCCGCAGCTCCAAGGGGCGCAAGGGGAAGGGCGTAACCCTTGTTACGGGTGTTCCTCTGGCGGGAGATGAACTGAAAGCTCTTGCCCTGAAACTCAAGCAGCGCTGCGGCGCGGGAGGCACAATTAAAGACGGGACCATTGAAATCCAGGGGGAGCACAGGGATCTGCTGGTCGCCGAACTGGCTGAATTGGGATACAGGGTCAAACGCTCCGGCGGGTAATAGGATCCCGCTTTTCTCCAAATAATCCGAGTTAGAGAGAGAACACAAGGTTCGCCCCTCCTTGATTAAAACCAGTTTTTTGCAAATTGCAATAAAGCCGCCGAAACGCCTGTGCATATTGCGTGCGTGCCTTTGTTTCTACTTCCGGCATAATCAGGTGGAGACAATAGGTATCCCATACATATTCAATAGCTTAAGGCGTTTTGTGTGCACACGACCCATTGCCTTCCAATCCATCGAATGCTGGTATGGTAATTGCACCCTTCTAAAATGAGATGAGCAGCAATCCATGAGGTCTGAGATGGGATTATTCTTGGCTTTTTTATTTTCTCTATGCTGTTACGCAGAGGAAGCAATGCGCTCTTTATCCAAAAACTCAGACAGGAAAAAGCAGCTTGATAAGAAATTGCACAACGGCAAATCAAAATCGCCATTGGGAGCCAGGTTGAAAGGTTCTGGAAATATCAGATACTGGTAATTGAATAGCAACCGGTCGATCTCAACAAAACTATAGTTGGAAGCTTGTTGGCAATGCCCGCCGTCCTGTCGTCAAGTGGCTTCTCACGGTAGAATCTGTTTTATCTTGGCAATGAATTCTGATTTTTCAATGGGCTTTGAGAAATAGCCTTCAGGTGGCGGTACGTGTTTGCGGGTACTCAGGAATTTCTTCAGGCCGTCCGGATCTCCGCCATAACCGGTCACTGCTGTGACTATAATCACGGGGATCGTTTTGAGCTCAGGATCGTCTTTCAGGTCGCGGTAGAATTGTATGCCGGATTCCTCCGGCATGGTAATGTCGAGACAGACCAGTTGCGGCCGTTCCGATTTGACCTTTTCCATGCCCACACGGCCGTTCGGTGCGGCTATCGTTGCGTACCCGTTATCCTGTAGCAATGTTTCCAGGTAAGTGACGACGTGAGGCTCGTCGTCTACGACGAGTATCTTATTTTTGCCGCTGGATATATCTTCACTCATGATTGCTTTCTCCTCTCTACGGTTCATGGAGTTCGCAGAAAAAATTTACTCAGTCTTTGAGGTCTTGCCCAGCGCTTCCAGGGCGCGACGCATCGCTTCAGGACTGGCCGACTGCAGGCTGCGGGTCAGTTCATCCTTCAAACTCCGTTTTTCCACCGATCCGGGGCTTTCATCAATGCCGAGGGCACGCTGAATCGCATGCACATAAGCATCCGGTGACACCGGCTTTTCCAGGTAGGTGCCGGGCCCTGACATGACCCTGTTCACAAGCAAATCGTCGAGATCCTTTTGTCCCATCTCGTCTCTGGCATGGGCCGTCACGACCAATACCGGGATTTGTGAAAGAGTTGGATCCTTTCGGAGTTCGTAAAGAAGCTTGTGCCCCGATTTCCGCGGCATCACCAAATCCAGAGAAATAAAATCCGGGATCTTTTCTTTAATAAGCTCAAGGGCTTCCTCTCCATCCCCAGCCATAACGACTGAAAAGCCGGCATCTTCAAGTATGGCCTTGAGGTACAGCCGTACATTCGGCTCATCGTCGACCACAAGGATGGTTTTATTCTCAGTATTAGCCATGATCAGCCACTCCTTCCTGTAACCGTCATATCCTCATGGGTTGTAGCATGCGGTAGCCGGCTGCGCGGGAATTCCAAGCGGAAAAGGGATCCTACTCCTTCCGTTGATTCAAAAGACACGGTACCTCCGTGTTGCTGGACAATTTTGCGCGTGGTCAACAATCCCAGGCCTGTTCCTCGATCGGAGCCTTTCGTGCTGAAAAAACTGGTGAAGACATTTTTCTTGACCTCATAGTCCATTCCGGTTCCATCGTCGGCAACTTCAAAAATGAGCAGACCGTCGCTGTCCCGCAATGCGACAGTGACATGTCGTCCAGGTTTATCGCTGATCTCGCAGGCATCCAGAGCATTGGAAACAAGGTTTGTGAGGCAGGTATGTATGCCCTGTTCATCCATGAGCGCATAGGGTACGTTCTCCTGCAGGTCGGCAACCAGTGAAATGCCGACCATGGCTGCCTTGTCCTTGAATAATTCAATGACATCCATTGTGATCCGGTTCGGATTGACAAGATGGACTTTCGGAGTCTTGCCCTTTGAGAATTCCAGGAACTCCTTTACAAAGGAGGTTATCCGACCGATATCCTCCTCCAGTATCTGCCATCCCGCCAGCATGCGTTCATTGTCGCCTTTCCGCAGGCCCGATTGAAAAACATACAAGCCTCCTTCAAGTCCCATCAGCACGTTTTTGATCCCATGGGCCAATCCTGCCACGGTCTGTCCGACTGTGGCCAGCCGCTCGGCTTCCAGCTTCTGTTTCTCCAGGAGTTTGGTGTCCGTAATGTCGGTAGACATTTCGATGACATAAGGGATCTCTCCTTCCGGGCGTATGAGCGGGACCATGTGGACAAGGTAAAAGGTCGGCTTGCCTTCCACCGGAACGCCCTGTTCCTCTCGAACGCGTGTTTTCCCGTCGGCAAATGTCCGGGAGGCGGCGCAGCCTTGGCATCGCTCGCTTCGGCCTTTATAGACTGTATAGCAGGGCTGTTCCCTCCAATCACCGAAAGCAGAGCGGAAACTCTGGTTCGCTTCGACAATCCGAAAATCGCTGTCGATTACGGCTATGCGTACCGGTACCTGGTCCCAGAGCTGTGTGCGAACCCAATTGTGTACATCTTCAGTTTTCATAATCGGGCCTGGAAAGTATCGCCCCGGCCTGGTTCCGCTTCGAGGCGAGGTTGTTTTTATGTGCTGCATATGGGTACATACGTCGGAAATATTTGCCGTTTATGCCACGGTGGCAGGTCCCGCAATCAGCAAAATTTCGGCAATATCTGTCCGGCTCCTCCGTCAACTTTTGCTCATGGCAGGTTATGCACAATCCGTGCATTGCATGCATGTATCCCTCGGCGTGCTCCAAAGACTCTTCCTTCAACGGGATGATGGAGCGTCTCAATATCGTGTCTTGATGGCACTTCTTGCAGGATTTGGTGTTTTCTCTCGTTTTGGCTTTTGTAGGATCCGCGTGGCACTCAGGGCAACCTGCGTTTTCATCCAGCCGCGCGATATGAACGGAATGGTTAAAAAGATCGGTGGGAAGATACATGTCGCGATGGCATTCGGAACATGAAGTGTTCTGATCGAACGGCAAAGCCTGGTGATGGCACAGGACGCATGAGGTTTCACCGCCCAGCTTGTCGCGGTGAAACCGGTGCGGAAATACAACCAGTCTGCCGTCGCGGTTGCCGTCAATGATCAGGAATTGTTCTGTGTCGGTCTCGCCACCTGGGGAACCGGACGGATGTAAATTTATATTGTAAGTGAATTTTGAGGAAAAGGAATTGTCCGTCAGCGAACCATTTATGATCATTGGAGAAGTTACGGGTGTACTCAACATTGGAGAGCCTTGCCATACGTCGGCCGGTAGAGCGGCAGCTGCAAATGCCGCCCCTGCGATTGAAGCAAGAGAATAGCGTCGGAGCGCAGATCGGGATTCAGGCATGAGGATTCTAAGACTTAGCGGGCTAAACGATGATCTCAGTCGAGTCGACTGTTCGACCGAGATCATCGTTGCGGCCGCCACGATCCCGATTGTGACTGCGAACTCCATCCATGTCGGAAAGTACGAGATCCCTTCCGGACGTGCAAATGCCACAATGCAGAGATCAAAACGGTAGCCTATTACGCCCAGGATGGTCATGATGGAGGATATTCCAATGCCGGCGGGGCTCGATCGGATCCTGCGAAAAGACATCAGTATTGCCGGCAGGAGAGCAGCCAGGAAAATTTCAAATAGAAACAGGTTTGCCTGCCACGTACCGTTCAATGCCTGGTCGAGTTTGTGTCGCACAGCCAGATCTGCCAGCCGCAGCAGGACATAAGCGAAAAGGACGAATGATGCAGCTCTTCCAAGACCGGAGAGCAGATCGACCTTCAATTTGTGTCCAAAATACCAGGATGAGAACAGTGACTCGGCTGCTATTGTCATCAAACCGAGACCTACGGCTGAAACGAAGAATAAAACCCATAGCACAGGGCTGTACCAGAGAGGGTGCACACGATCGGGTGAGATCAGGAAAAGAGATCCCAGCGACGATTGATGCAGAGTGGACAGAACGATCCCCATAATTACCAAGGGAATTGTTATTCGTTTCAGAGCCTTATGGATTTTCCGGAAAAGTAGCCGGTTGAACCAGGGATGTTCGAGTAGTACGGGGCAGAATTCCAGAAAAAGTACGGTCAGGTAGAGCATGACGCACATGGCCACTTCAAACAGCACCGAATGAGGCTGCGGGTAGATGGTGGCATGCCAGATATTCAGGGGGATGCCAAGATCGTAGAGCAGTCCAACAGCTACAGCGATGTAACCCAGAAGGGCGGTAAGGATTGCGGGCCTGACAAAGGGCCTGAATTTCTCCAGATGAAAAATATAGACTACGGCTGCAATAACGAATCCGCCGGCTGCAAGCGCCACGCCGCTCATGACGTCAAATGCAATCCATAGACCCCAGGGAGTGCTGTCGGAAAGATCTGTGATGGAACCCAGTCCACGGATAAATCGGGCTAGGGAGACAGTTATCCATATCCCGATGACCAGCCATAAAATACTCTTGAGGGTGATTTTCCTGTCTACCATGACCTGTTGTCCTTTTTCCCCTTCGATGCCGGTGCTTGCATTGATTCCGCAGAAAGTTTCATCCTTCTTTCAACGATCCAGTAAATTCCGGTCATGAATCCCCCCATCCCGATGATGAGCGGCGGTACCTTGGAAAGCGCAGACCACGTCAGGGAGGGGAGGGGCTGATCGCCCGGCTTGGGATTGTAGCTCAGAAATCCCAGTGGAATGTCTGAGATATAAATAACCGAAGAGCCTCCGACTTCGTTTTCACCTATGACCGATTGTATGTAGCGCTCCGGATTTTCCTTGATGCAATGACGGGCCTTGCGGAGCAGCTCGTCGCGCGGTCCGAAAGCGGTTGCTTTTTCAGGGCAAGCTTCAACGCAGGCCGGTATTTGCCCGTCAAGAATCCGCGGATAACACATAGTGCATTTGCGGACATAAGGGATCGAGTTTTCCCAATCGTAGCGAGGAATGCCGAAAGGGCAGGACATGATGCAATACCGGCAGCCCATACACTTGGCAGAATCGTAGATGACCGGTCCCTCAGCCGTTTTCTTTAAGGCGCCGACGATGCAGGCCGACACGCAGGCGGGCTGCTCGCAGTGGCGGCAAAGCTGACGGACGAAATGGTTTCCCTCCCTCTGGATGACCGTAGTGAAGCGTGTGGAGGAAAGGTCGTCTATACTGTGCTTCCAGCGGCGCGGCAGATCCTTCCCCAGTTTGTTTTCTTGTTTGCAGGCTTCGACGCATCGGTCGCAACCGGTGCAAAGCGTAGTGTCTATAAGTATGGCTTTCCGTGCCGTCATATACGCTCCTCTTCCTTGCCGAGTGTAAGTGCCAGTCTGCTCCCGGCATCCGGCGGCCAGTGCCAGCCAAGTTCAGACACCAGTTGCACGCCAGGCAGGAGCGCTGCATGGGTTAGTTTGGTCAGGGGTATGAGGACCATAATCAAATTGGCGCTCATCACGTGGGTGAACATTACGGCCGAATATGAGAAGGGATTGTAAGCCGGATGCATGACCAAAAAACCGGAGACGAAGGGCACGGCGATGATCAGTGGAAGCACATAATCCTGAGGCCGGGACAGCACTCTGGTTGATTTTGCCGACAGTCTTTGTACAACCAGCACAAAGGCCGTCATCACCGCTGCGATAGTTAGAACATCGGCAAATGCATTCGGGATGACGGGCCAGGATAATCCGGTGTTTCGGAACCAGAGGGCGACATGACCCGCCAGAAACAGCGGCACAATCAGGATGGCTATATGAAACAGTATCGAAGTAAGGCTGAACAGGGGATTCAGACGAATCCGCCCTACAGGCACAAGCCATTGAATCGTGCTCCACCAGATCTGGGAGAGCGGCAGAGTCTTGTCTCCGGCCCTTTGCCAGGCTTGATACATCTCCCAAAGAGTCAGTGCCAGATGTCGCGCCAAGCCGAGGATCATAAAGGAAAATGAAAAAATGAAGGCAGGTCCCCTCGCCCATTCAAGCCAGTGCTCCATCTCACTCTCCTTTATTGAAATCGATAACTTTTAGAAGAAGATCGTGCAGGCCGACCACCTGGACATGGTCCAGGCCATTGTCCTGGCATACCTCGCGCAGCTGTTTTTTGCAGTTTGCGCAGGGAGCGACCAGGTATCTGGCTCCTG
>JARRLM010000158.1:0-5092 GCA_037386985.1 Acidobacteriota bacterium
GTGACTAAAATGCCGCCGACCATGGCCATGGCGAAGCGCCATGTCTGGACATCGGCCCGTTCCTGAGAATCGATAGTAATAACGCCACCCAGTGCCGAATAAGGGATATTGACGGCGGTATAGGCGGTCATCAACAGAGCATATGAAATGTAGGCGTACACCAGTTTGGTCCCCATCCCGACATCGGGTGTAAAAAACGCGGCAACGGCGAGCGCTCCATAGGGAACAGCTATCCACAGCATCCAGGGCCGATAGCGGCCCCACCTGGTTTTGGTGCGGTCGGCAATGGCTCCCATCATGGGATCGGTAAAGGCATCAAACAGCCTGACTGCCAGCATCAGAGTGCCGGCCGCCGCTGCTTCAATCCCGTATACATCGGTGTAGAAGTACAGGAGGAAATTGACGACCATCTGGTAGACGATATTACTGGCGGCATCCCCCAATCCGTAGCTCAGCTTTTCCTTCAAACTTAATGGAGCATGTTTCATGTTGTTACCTTTATGCAGTGTTTCATTCAAAATGAGATGTTTTGATTTCCTGAATTGCCGCAGCGATTTTACTACGGCTTGAAAGAAAAAACGTGGAATTTTATACGGAGCCATATTTCAGATGGCCCGGAGGTAGAGTCTGGATAGTCAGAACATTCTTCATGCACTATGGGACAAAAAGGAATCCTGCATACTATCGTTTCAAAAAATTTTCGATTAAGGTTCAGCCACTGGTAGTACACTTGAAGCCCGGATATTATGTCAGGCAGTTTGCGAAATAAACCATCGACAGGGACGCGATACATTATAAGTTCCCCCCGCAAACTTTTTTGAAAGAACGGACTATGGAATTTATTCGGAATCTGGAAATTAAAGATATGAATCCCGGCGCCTGTACGGGCACGAAATGGCATATGCCCGAAACCGGGGAATCCTGCGAGGTCACCTCGCCTGCAGACGGCAAACGAATAGCCTCTGTCATGCCGGCCACAAACAAGGAATATGAAACCGTGATCCGGGCAGCCCGGGCGGCCTTCTCACGCTGGCGCCTGGTCCCGGCGCCGAAACGTGGCGAGATTGTGCGTCAGATCGGCCTGAAGCTTCGCGAACATAAGCAGGATCTCGGCAAGCTGGTCTCCTATGAGATGGGAAAATCCCTGCAGGAAGGCCTCGGCGAAGTCCAGGAGATGATCGACATTTGCGATTTCGCCGTCGGGCAGTCACGCATGCTCTATGGTTTCACCATGCACTCCGAGCGGAAACATCACCGTATGTACGAACAGTATCATCCCCTGGGCATCATGGGCATAATCACCGCTTTCAACTTTCCGGTGGCCGTTTGGGCATGGAACGCCATGATAGCCGCTGTCTGCGGTAATGTATCCATCTGGAAACCGGCGCCACAGGTGCCCCTCTCCGCTATTGCAGCCCAGAAGGTCCTGGGCGGAGTTCTGGAAGAAAACAATCTGCCCGAAGGCGTCTTTTCCCTGGTCACAGGAGAAGGCACAACAGTGGGTGAAACCCTGGTCCGGGACCATCGCGTTTCCATGATCTCCTTCACAGGTTCCGTACCTGTCGGCCGCCATGTCGGCGAGGTCGCAGGGAAACGCCTTGCGAAATCCATTCTGGAATTAAGCGGCAACAACGCAATCATCCTGACCGAACATGCCGACCTCAAGCTTGCACTTCCTGCTGTAGTTTTCGGAGCAGTGGGAACGGCCGGACAGCGCTGCACGACTACACGACGACTTATCGTTCACGATGCTGTTTTCGACAAGGTCAAATCCGCACTGGCCAAGGCGTATGAGGGCCTGCGTATAGGGAATCCCCTTGACGAAAAAAACCATGTCGGTCCTCTTATTGGAACAGCCGCAGTTGCTGCTTTCAACAATGCTCTTGAAGCGGCTCAGGCCCAGGGCGGTCGAATCCTCTTCGGAGGCAAAAACCTCTCCGGACCGGGTTACGAATCGGGCTGCTATGTTGTCCCGGCCATCGTTGAAGCGGAAAACAGTTATCCTATCGTCCAGACTGAAACCTTCGGCCCTATCCTTTATCTTATTCACTACCGTGGGGACGTATCAAACGCGATTGCATTACAGAATGACGTCAAACAGGGGCTTTCTTCCGCAATTTTCACAACCGACATGCGCCAGGCCGAGGAATTTCTATCCCAGTCCGGCTCCGACTGCGGAATCGCCAATGTGAATATCGGGACCTCGGGTGCGGAAATCGGTGGGGCGTTCGGCGGAGAAAAGGAAACCGGGGGCGGGCGGGAATCCGGTTCCGACTCCTGGAAAGCATATATGCGGAGACAGACCGTCACCGTCAATTACGGGACTGAACTTCCCCTGGCCCAGGGCATTAAATTTGATCCTGGATCCTGACAAAGGGAATTCCAGGCTTTGTGACACGATTCTGTTCATTGAAGGAGGTACGATTGATTACCCCCCAGGATGTTAAAAGATCGCTCTCGCGGCATATGCTGACGGAAGGCTTCGACATGATACTGGACATGGACAGATCCAAAGGATCCTGGTTTGTGGATCAGCGCAACGGAGACCGTTATCTCGACTTCTTCAGCATGTACGCCAGCATGGCGGTGGGATACAATCATCCGGTACTGTTGGCCGCGCGCGACGAACTCGGCCGCCTTGCGGTGAACAAGCCGTCCAACTCCGATATCTATACCCAGGCCATGGCAGAGTTCCTGGCGACCTTCTCCAGAGTCGGCATTCCCGACTATCTCCCGCATGCCTTCCTTATAGAAGGAGGTGCCCTGGCGGTGGAAAACGCGCTCAAGGCAGCTTTCGACTGGAAGACCAGAAAAAATCTGAAGAACGGCAACAGGAAGGTCCTCGGCAGCAAGATTATCCATTTCCGTCAGGCATTTCACGGTCGAAGCGGCTACGCCCTTTCCCTTACCAACACCTTTGACGGCCGAAAGACCAGATACTTTCCAAGATTCCACTGGCCTCTGGTTATCAATCCCAAAATCACCTTTCCTCTCGATAAGCATAATCTCGGAAAGGTGAGGGCCCTGGAAGAAAAAGCCCTGGGAAAAATCAAGGCAATCCTAGCCAGTGACGGCCCGGAAATTGCCGCCATCATTATCGAACCGATCCAGGGAGAGGGAGGAGACAATCATTTTCGCGTCGAATTTCTTCAGGCCCTGCGCAGAATATGCGATGAGTCCGATATACTTCTCATTTTCGACGAAGTGCAGTCCGGTGTCGGTTTGACCGGCAAATTTTGGGCGCATCAACACTTCGGAATACGACCGGACGTTCTGTCCTTCGGCAAAAAGACCCAGGTGTGCGGGATCCTGGCATCCACCCGCCTCGATGAAGTTGAAAAAAACGTCTTTCAAGAAAAAAGCAGGATCAGTTCCACATTTGGAGGCGGACTTATCGATATGGTGCGCAGCACCCTTATTCTGCGCATCATAGAGGAGGAAAAGCTGGTCGAAAACGCCCGAATCCGGGGAGACATTCTTCTGGGCGGGATCCGGGAACTTGCCGGAGATTTCCCGGATCTGGTTTCCAATCCCCGTGGGCGGGGTCTGATGTGCGCCTTCGATGCACCGGACAGCGAAACCAGGGATCGCATAGTCCGTGCACTGGTGCGGGAAAAACTCCTTATTGTAGGATGCGGCATAAAGGGCATTCGCTTCCGGCCCCATCTGATCATAAGCGAAGATGAGATAAAGTGTGGACTGGACATCATCCGCGGGGTTCTGAAAAAAAGACGCTTCTGACCAGTTGAGAGCTCTCCCGGCTCTGCCGGGAGGCAACAAAGGTCTGACAGATCCGGGAACGTATAGGAAATGATCGCGTATGGGTTTGACCTACAAGGTCAGGTTTATATCGTCATTTAAAAGACATGCACATTCGGAATCGGTATCGCTATCGGGGTCGATATCGAAACCGACTGCGATTGCGATACCGATAGCGACTCCGATAATTCTGTTCGTGCCGCTTCAGGCGGCTCATAGAATCAAGCCTCCGACTCTGCCGGAGGTCCTATGATTTATATTTATGAACGTGTGCGGGAAATATAGCGCCTCCGGAATTTTTCAGGTCCGGTTTGGAACAACGACCGTCTATCGCGTTCCTGCATTGCCGAACGACGGGATTCAGACAGGTGAAGATCAGGTATGAAAAACAGCGAAGGCTTTTATTGGGAACGCCACCCGGAAGTTGAAATGTTTTTTGCCCGTTATCTCGATATTTACAGGGAGAAAAACAGTTTCATAGCAGATTTTGAAAGAGATTTGGCCCAGCAGACCAGTTCCGGAATTCTCGACTGGATAGACCACATCATGGTCAAAGACAGTGCGGAGATCCGGAGGGAACTGAACGGTCTCGGATTCAAACGGAATGAAAAGACGGGCGCCCGTGCCTTCTATCATCCGGGAGTCATGTTGCCTTCAGTCATTCCGGTAGGCAATTCCGCCGACAGCGATCCCGGAATTGCCCTTCGTGTGGAAGACATCGATATTTTTTTCCAAGCCAATAACCTTGAGAAAAACATCGAAGGTCCCGCTTCGGGTCCCTATCGCCGCAGCTGTATCCATAATCAAAACGGAACGTCCTTCTGGGTAGTCGAACGGCGGGGAACCCGGAATTTCGATCCGGTTTTCCCTGAAGATGATTATTTTCAAAATTATATGCAGGGCATCGCGGACTGGAAAAACCTGCGGCGGGATGGAGCGGATGAAGAAAAAATTTTCACGGAAATGAGACTGCTCGCCCGGAATCTGGTAACCAGCCTCGGGGCCGGTCCGGCCGCTCACATCGTTCTCCTTTGCGAGCGCGACTACTGGCTGTCCCGGAATTCAGCCGGGAAGACGCAGAAAAAACGGCAGGACGCTCTGGGAGTCGGGTGGGCAAACCAGGATCATCATACTTTCCGCAGTTCCCGGCGTAATTTTTCAAAACTCATCGACCTGTTTCTGCAGCTCGGCTTTCATAAACGGGAGCGTTTTTATGCGGGCGATGAAGCCGGCTGGGGCGCACATGTCATGGAACACCCTATAGCCGGACTATGTCTTTTCCTTGATGTCGATCTGGCTCCTGAAGAAGTCGACATCGATTTCTCCAGCCATG
>JARRLM010000159.1:0-5079 GCA_037386985.1 Acidobacteriota bacterium
CCAGCCGAAGCCTTGGCAGAGGCTGGAGCGGGAGACGGGGATCGAACCCGCGACGTCCAGCTTGGGAAGCTGACATTCTACCGCTGAATTACTCCCGCTCACGGTATCTTTTCGAGAATTCAGAACTTATTGAATTCTGAATTTCTATCGAACAACAAACGGACAACAGATTGCCGAGAAAACTATTCTCGATTTTTCGAAATTCTGTGGCGCAGTGTTGCTCCGTTTTCCGTGATGTTAAATTTAACCTGAGTCGGCCTTTAATTGCAAAATAAAAAAGGCTCAGGGAGGAACCACTCTAATTAAAACCTGTCTAATTGGAATTTCTAATAATAACCTACAAAATGACAATCAGCATTATTGATGCAGAATCCACAAATGGTTACACACGCATTCCTAAAACAATTTATTTAAACAGTGCCTGCAGTATGTTAAAATAGAATTCGTATAGAGTATTATCTGTTCGCATTCCAAACAAAAATTCTATCAGGTCTATACAGGAAGCCCGATTTAAATTCATGGGACTTCTATTTGAGTCGACTCTTGATCGATATTTTGAAATTTGAGATAAGGAAGCAAGGATTTTGCAAACATGCAGGGTGTTTTTAACTGAAGCGAACCCCTGCTATCCAGGCATTAAGATGAGATTTCGTTTATCTACTATTCATGTATGGTTATGAGTGTAACCGGCCTGTTGCGACTGACGATTCTATTCGCTTTTCCCCTGCTTCTTACCATCCCCGGCATGGGGGCACAATCACAGTCAGGGGAGGAGCCTTCCTATAAAAACGGACAGATCTCCGGCGCCGTAAGGGATCCGTCGAATGCACTGATCCCGGCTGTGCATCTCTCTTTGCTTAGCGCGCAGCAAATTAAACTGGCAACAACTGAAAGCGACGAACAGGGCCAATTCCATTTTTCGGACATTCCTCCCGGTTCTTATGTAATTGTTGCAGAGCACCGTGACTTCAGTGCGAGACAAAGGCCGGTAATAGTTCAACCATCCAAAGTCACCGACGTTCGCTTTGTCCTTGAAGTCAGTCACCTTACGGACCAGATTACGGTCGCAGCCGAAACCGGAACAGCGGAAGACCCGGCATCGATACCCCAACAAATGAATATTATTTCCGACAGCGCTATAACAATGCGGGCGACGGCCGTTCTCGCTCAGGTGGCGGAAAAGGAAAGCGGCCTGTCTCTTCAACGCACAAGTCCTACCATCGGTGCGGTTCTGGTACGCGGTTTGACCGAGGTGGGCGTGTATGTCGATGGAATTCGTTATACGAACTCAACCCAGCGTGGAGGAATCAACACATTCTTCAATCTGAATGAACCCACCGTGCTCCAGTCTGTAGAGGTGCTGCGGGGCCCAAACGCGGCCCAATATGGATCCGATTCGCTGGGGGGCGTTGTATATCTTCGATCGCAAAAACCGGTGCTTTCTACATCGAAATCGGGGATACATGGCAAATGGAACAATTTCTATAACAGTGCGGATAACTCATTCGGCGGTAATTTAATCACCACTTTTTCAACCGGGAAGCTCGGAATCCTGCTCAATGCAGCCGGGCGGCGTATAAATACATTACGTCCGGCTCATGGTATTGACACTCACGCCGCTGTCACGCGCTTTTTAGGACTGCAATCGAACATTCTGGGAGAGCGGTTGCCGGACACGGCCTTCAGCCAGTACAGCGGTACACTGCACACGATTTATTCTCCGACATTTGATCAGCAGTTCAGCTTACGCTACCAGCGAAGCCAGCAGGACGGAGGCAAGCGTTACGACCAGCTTTTGGGAGGAGACGGGAACTTGGTCGCCGATCTGCGCAATCTAATGATGGATTTCGGCTATTTGAGGTACACGAACCAGGTTTTCGGGATTTTCGACACTTTTTCAACCGCCTTCTCCTATAACAGCCTGCGCGAAGAGCGGGTGAACCAGGGCGGACAGGGCAATCCCCTGGGCGATATCTCCCACAACTGGGAACGCACCAGTTCCTTTGGATTCAGCTTCTACCTGGACAAAATGTGGCCCCGACATAACAGTTTCCTGCTGGGCGGTGATCTGTACCACGACCGCGTTTATGCCTCTTCCTACGCGCTGGATCCCGTTACGGATATTGTGACACCGATACGACCACGCGTGCCTCACGGAGCCCGTTATACCCTTTCAGGCATCTACCTGCAGGATTCCCTGGATGCGATTCCCGGCCGATTACGCATAAGCGGATCACTTCGCTATAACGTCGCATCCTACCGATCCCGCGCAGCAGACAGCCCCCTGGTAGAAGGCAAGCCCTTGTTTCCTGACGACAGTCTCCACGTTGGGGATATTTCCGGGCGTGCGGGCGCCGTTCTGACCCTTGCGGACGGTCTTTACGTTGCCTTCAACTACAGCCGCGGATTTCGCGCACCGAATATTACCAATCTCGGCTCCCTCGGTTTGGTAGGAGTCGGTTTCCAGGTATCTGCAACAGACGTGGCGGGAATGGATGCCACAATCGGTACGACGGCCGATGAAAATGCAGTTTCGACGGGGGTTTCCGTACAACCTTTGAGGTCGGAGATCAGCAATAATTACGATCTGAGCATCCGTCTGCAACGCGGCAGGATACGAGCCAATATCACCGGTTACATTATGGATTACGGCAATACTATCGTCAGGCAGTCGCTTATACTCCCGCGAGGATCTGCAGGAATGATGCTGGGCCCCAATCTGATTGAAAGCCAGAATGACAGCGGTGCCGTATTTGTTTCACTGTCCCCTTCCCCCGTACTCGTCCAGGTTAATTACGGGGAAACCCGGTTGAAGGGGCTTGAATTCTCGCTGGAAACAAACCTGGCAAAATCCTGGAAACTTTCAAGCAACTATACTTATATTCACGCAAAAGATAAATTCACAGGTCTGCCGCCAAACCTGGGCGGAGGAGGCATCCCGCCTCAGACGCTCGCGCTTCAGATTCACTACCAGCCTCCCGGAAAGCGGTTTTGGATTGCGGCTCATTCTACCCTGGCGGGTCGCCAGGAACGCCTGTCATCACTCGATTTGTCGGATCGCCGAACCGGAGCTACACGTTCACGCACAAATATTCAGAATTTCTTCCGGCGCGGAGCCCGCGCATACGGACTTACCGGACCGGGCCTTGACGGGCAATTCGATACCAGCGATGACATCCTTCTTGCTACCGGGGAAACTCTGGAAGAAGTTCAGGCTCGTGTCCTGGGAAGCTCCACTTCAGCACCCCTTTTCGCAGCCATACCGGGCTATGCAATTTTTAGTCTGCAAGGCGGGTATGATTTGAATGAAGGTCAGAAGATCCTTGTCGATTTCACAAACATCACCGACAAAAACTATCGTGCTCCGGGATGGGGAATTGAGGGCAGCGGCCGCAGCCTCCGAATTCTTTACCAGATCCGTTACTAATTTACAAAGGAGGAGGTTCCCGGAGGAATCCTCCTCCTGAATTATTTTCCGCGTCACCTCTTAAAAAATGAATTTCAAGCCCATTTGTATGCCCCGGTTGCCGCCGCTGAACTGCATAGCATCCAGGAACAGGGGCGAGGAAACATTCGCATAGGTGCTGCTGAGCGCATTATCCATGAATTGCTGGTAGCTGGGCAATCCAAGACTGTATTGACGATGGTTGAAGGCGTTGTAGAACTCAACCCGAAACTGGAAATATTTATCTTGCCGAACAGTGAATTTTTTAAACACCGCGATATTCCAGTTATTCAGTCCCATAGACCGAACTGTATTTCGCCCGACACGCTTTTCATCATCCGGGGTGCCCGGCATCGCCACAACGAATTTTGCGTTCGGATCGATCGCAACGTACCCGACTACCTCGGAAGATGAGCCGTAGTCTGAAGCGATGGTGGTCGCACCGGTTTCGGGATCTCTCAGCACATAATTGACTCCGGTGCCCGTCATCCCGGATCCATTGGGATTCAACAGAGCACGATCGCCGGCAGTATCAAAATCGCCGTTGGAGTCCTGTCCGGAAAGCGCCGTAACCGGCTGGCCCGATTGAGCCAGAAAGGTTCCGCTGATCTGCCATCCCTCCAGCCCCTGTCGCACAAACGAGGAACCGGACCCGTATCCGGGCAATTCGTAAATCCAGGACAAGCTGAATTTGTGGGGGATATCGACGGCGGAGAAGCCGCGATCGTTGCTGACGTTATAGTGGTCCTGCGGCCGTCGTGGATTGACGTAGCTGGTCCGCAGGACATTGGTGCTGTAATCGATCGTCCGGCTCCAGGTGTAATTGGCCCGCATCTGGACGCCGCCGGTAAAGCGACGATGCAGGTCAAACGATCCGGCATGATAGATCGAACTGCCGTCGGGTGGGAAAGCCCAGACCCAGTCATAGAAGCCTTCCGACGAATACCGTACGTCCATGGCGCCGTAGAAATCCGCAAGGCTGGGAGCGCTGAGGGATACCATGCCGGGCACGGACGAATTGGAAAAATAGGTCGGTAGTTCCAGGTTTGGGTTGTTCTCAAACACCGTGATCGTATTCAACGCCTTCTGGACCGGCAGGTGTTCTGTGTGCGTACCCAGAGAGCGTATTTCGAGAACGTACTTTTGGGCAAATTCTCTCTGAATTCCGAAAGTCCATGTGGAAGTCCTGGGAGAAACCTGGTCCACAATCAACCAATCCGTGACGGCACGGGCTTCTTCGGCGGTTGTGGGCGGATTGAGAGTATTTGGGAATCCGCCTTCCTGCAGAAATCCGCTTCCGGTATCGCACCAGTCCGGAGGATTGGCTACACTGCAGGCGCTTCCCAGATATAACGTGTCCCGATACTGCGGCGGCAGCCCGAGGTGTATAAGATTCTGAAAATTCACATTGTAGGATATGCCAAAACCGCCTCGTATGGAGGACTCGCCCGGTGCGCCAAAAACTTTTCCGAAGAAACCGTCTCCGAAGTCCGGCGTGTAGGCGAAACCGACCCGGGGACCGAAGTTGTTTTTGTCTGTCTTGGGATTCCGGAACTCAAAAACTCCGGGAACGCTTGCAAGGGAGTTCAGGCTCTGCTGGGAGGCGTCGTGCGGATTGGACGTGTACTCGTAAC
>JARRLM010000160.1:0-12649 GCA_037386985.1 Acidobacteriota bacterium
TATCGAGCTCGATATCTTTTTCGACCCGGAAACGCTCCCCGAATCCGACCTGGCCGCGGCCGACTACCCCGGATTGGTTAAAAAATCTCTCAGGGCTCAATTTCCCAACGTTTCAGGGCGCGATGATCTGCGCAAACTCTACGCCCTTGCAAGCACAGGCGCAGGATACGATCTGCAGCGACGGGTGATGGAATCTCCCGATCTCATCGGTCAAACGCAATCTATATGGGTGCCGGCGGACGATGACGTGGACATGCTGATTAAGGGCCACTACGACCGGAACCTTCCGGAAAGCGAGCGTCGCCTGAATGACAAGCAGCTGGCCTGGATCGACTCTCTGTCGGAAAAGGGCAAGCTGGAAAAGCGTTTCAATAAAGCATTTTTCACGAACGGAGATTCCCGGGAGCCGGAATTGGCCGGTATATGGGGAGCGTTAATGGGTTCTATATATGCCCTGGCGGTAACCCTGATACTGTCGTTCCCCATTGGCGTTGCCGCTGCGGTCTATCTGGAAGAATTCGCGCCCAAAAACCGTTGGACCGATATCATCGAGGTGAATATCAACAATCTGGCGGCGGTCCCTTCTATCGTGTTCGGATTATTGGGCCTGGCCGTGTTTATCAATTTTTTCGGGCTTCCCCGTTCCGCACCTCTTGTCGGAGGGTTGGTCCTTGCCCTCATGACACTTCCCACCGTCATCATTGCAAGCAGGGCTTCCCTGCTATCCGTTCCTCCCTCCATACGCGAGGCGGCTCTGGGAGTCGGGGCGTCCAAAATGCAGACAGTCTCTCACCACGTACTCCCACTGGCACTGCCCGGCATGCTCACCGGCACCATCATCGGTATGGCCCGGGCACTGGGGGAAACGGCACCGCTTTTAATGATCGGCATGGTTGCGTTTATCGTGGATATTCCCGGCGGAGTCACGGATTCATCGACTGTACTGCCGGTTCAGATTTATTTATGGGCCGACAGTGCCGAACGCGCCTTCACCGAACGGACCTCCGCAGCAATCATCGTATTGCTTGCATTTCTAATCATCATGAATGCGGCAGCAGTAATGCTCAGAAAGAAATTTGAACGGCGATGGTAGACAACAACAAATATCAAGGAGATAGTAATGGTTAAGAAACCGATTGTATTTATGTTAGTAGTCAGCATGACCGTAGCCTTCGGCAATCTCTTCGCCCAATCCGCGAGAGACAATATCAGCATCGTCGGTTCCTCGACGGTGTATCCGTTTGCAACGGTTGTAGCCGAGCACTTCGGAAAAACAACCTCCTTCAAAACCCCCAAGATCGAATCCACAGGTTCCGGCGGCGGGTTCAAACTTTTCTGTCAAGGAGTAGGCGTGGAACACCCGGACATTACCAACGCCTCCCGCGCCATCAAGGATTCTGAAATCGAAACCTGCGCCAAAAACGGCGTCACGGAAATCGTGGAAGTGAAAATCGGCTATGACGGGATCGTTCTGGCCAACTCGAAAAAAGCCGGGGCCATGAAGCTGTCGGCCAAAGACATCTTTACGGCACTCGCAAAAGAAGTTCCCTACGCTTCCGGTAGGCTGATTCCCAACCCGAACAAAACCTGGAGGGACGTCAATCCTTCCCTGCCCGACCTCAGAATTGAAGTGCTTGGGCCTCCGCCCACTTCCGGAACGCGTGACGCATTCGTAGAGCTGGCCATGGAATCCGGTGCCAGGAAATACCGGTCGCTGTCTGACCTGCGAAGCAAAGATAAAGATGCTTTTACGGCTGTCGCCCATACAATCCGTGAAGACGGCGCCTATGTCGAAGCGGGTGAGAACGACAACCTGATCGTTCAGAAACTGGAAGCCAATCCCGATGCCCTGGGCATCTTCGGATTCAGCTTCCTGGATCAGAACACGGATAAAATCCAGGGATCCTTTGTCGATAATGTGCAACCGACTTTCGATGCCATTGCTTCCGGCAAATACCCCATTTCCCGTCCTCTGTTCTTTTATGTGAAAAAGGCTCATGTGAATGTTATCCCCGGCATCAAGGAATACCTTGCGGAATTCTCCAGTGAGAAAGCCTGGGGATCCGAGGGTTATCTTTCCGAAAAGGGCCTGATCCCCATGCCGGATGCGGAAAGACGGACCTACAACAATGACGTGAAAAACCTGAAGACAATGTCTAATTAAATGGGAATGCGCAGGGCGGGCGATGCCTGCCCTGCTTCCTGTGAAATTCATCAAGCTATCGTGAAATGCCTCATTCCGCCAGTCAGAGGAACATAATGCAAGACGAGGAAAAAGCTTCAGACGGACTCCAGGCCAAGAAAAATGTTCGTGTGGATCGCGAAAGCCGCGAGACCGTAGGAGAACCCTTCACGGAAAATCCCCGGATGACCTGCCGGAACGTCAACGTTTTTTATGGCGAGAAGCAGGCCATTCGCAACACATCGCTGGACATCGGCAAAAACGAAGTCATTTCCATGATTGGCCCATCGGGATGCGGCAAGTCCACCTTTCTTCGATGCCTGAACCGGATGAACGATACCATCGACAGCTGCAAGGTTACAGGAGAAATCCGGCTGGATGATATGGATATCTATGCCGAAACTGTCGATGTCGTCCCCCTGCGCGCCCAGGTCGGAATGGTCTTTCAAAAGCCGAATCCATTTCCCAAATCCATCTATCAGAATGTGGCGTACGGTCCTCGTATTCACGGTTTGGTTGCAAACAAGGAAGAGCTCAACGAGATTGTGGAGTTATCCCTCCAGAGAGCCGGTCTTTGGGAGGAAGTGAAAGATCGGCTCGAGGAGCCGGGAACTGCCCTTTCCGGCGGGCAGCAACAGCGCCTGTGCATTGCCCGGGCCATCGCGGTGAGCCCTGAAATTATACTCATGGACGAACCCTGCTCAGCTCTGGATCCCATTGCAACAGCCAGAATCGAAGACCTGATTGACGAACTTCGTGCCAATTATTCTATTGTTATCGTGACTCATTCCATGCAGCAGGCCTCTCGTGTGTCCCAGCGGACCGCCTATTTTCACCTAGGAGACCTGATCGAAGTGGGACCGACTGAAATTGTCTTCACAAATCCGAAACACCAGCTGACTGAGGACTACATCACAGGTCGATTCGGCTAACCTAATTTCCCCTGCCGGTTTTTTACAGCGAAGCCATCCTGTAAACCAGGAGCAGGATACATAGCAACTTGAGAGTATAAGGGTTCGAATCCAGCCTGCCGTAGCCGGAAAAAGGTTCAGAGAAGTGCAGGCATTCTAATATCGGGGAGATTTTGATGAATAGGGAACATACTGTTAAATCCTATGATGAGGAAATACTTGAACTATTCGAGAATTTCAATACGGACCGGCGCGACTCCTGCACGGATCATGTCCAGCTTCTCGGCCGCTTTGCGTGAAAGATCGATAATCCGCCCTTTAACAAAGGGACCACGATCGTTGATCCGAACTTTGACCGTCCTCCCGTTGTCAAGGTTTTTCACCAGTACAAAGGTGTTGAAAGGCAAGGTCGGATGCGCGGCTGTCAATTGGTTCATATTAAATTTCTCGCCGCTGGCCGTCTGCGTATTATGGAATTTCTCTCCATACCATGAGGCTTTGCCGGTCTGGTATTTGCTCGGTATCGCCACGTTTGCCCTGTGGCTGCAGGCAGACAGACAAATCACGATCATAGCGCAAACAACTATGGAAAAGTGTCTCCGGCATAAACCTCCAGGTGTGGGGCAACCATTCATGGATCTATTTCCTCAATAACCATCATGCGTGCCGACATAAATGCTTTCAAGCATTTACCTTTCTTCCTCATTAGTCACTTCGGCAGAACAAAGACACGGCTTTACCCCGCATTGAGAAATGCGAGCTAAATCATTCGTCTTGTAATCTATAGCAGGGATTCTTTAGAATGAGCTTTTAACGGAATATTGCTGATCGCTCCTCTCGGTTTAGGACTTGTTCCTGCTGCCAGGGGATGAAGTACTGCGTGTATGGGAAACCGGCGACCGGAGAGGAAATTTCTGGAGCACCAAGTCAGAGGAGAAGGCACGGATGCCCTTAAGCCAGTGGTCCTTTCTGGACGGCCTCTTCATCATTATTTTCCTGGTTTCCATTGTGTTTGCGGTGATGAAGGGACTGGCGCGAGAAATTATAAGCCTGGCGTCCCTGATCGGCGGCTTTATTCTGGCGATGTTCTTCTATCCTATCCCTGCAGGCATGGTCAAGGAGTTCAGCAAAACGGATACCATCGCCAATCTGATCGGTTTCATCATCATATTCTTCGGTTGTATTCTAATCGGCGCCATTGCGGCATTTCTTTTCAACCGTATCCTCAAGGCTGTTTCTCTGAAGTGGATCGACCGCCTGCTGGGTGGAATATTCGGGCTGCTCCGGGGATGGGCAATCGCATCTATTCTGGTTGTGGCACTCATAGCATTTCCCATTCGAGATGATTTTCTGGCAAGATCCGTCCTAGCCCCCTACCTTCTTACCGGCGCTAAGATTGCCGTTTATTGTGTACCCCAGAAATTGAAGGATCAATTCAACGAACAATACGCTAAGGTGATAAAAGCCTGGAAACAGAACAGGAGTCAACATGAGTCGTACCGGGATTCCACAACAACCCGGATTGAAGGAACGTCTTGAAACACTATGCCGGGATATGATCGAAAAAGGAATTCTTTTTTCTGAAGCCATGGAGCACTTTGAGCGGTGTTTTATTACCGAAGTGTTGCACCGAAACGGGGGCAACCTGACGAGAACAGCCGGCAGTCTGGGCATTCATCGAAATACCCTCTCCAAAAAGATTCATCATCGAAACCACTCCCGACGATAAAAGCACCCCGCGTGATTCATTCGTGTTTTTTTGCATAACAGGGAACAAGAGGAGATACAGCATCAAAACAGGATTCCTAAAATAATTCGGCAAGAGCGATTCAAAATCGGAGAAATGATTCAATTCGGACTCAACGGAGAATATCCAATGGTCAAAGGCAGGATCTTAGTTATAGATGACGAGGAAGACTTAATTGAACTTGACCACGCGACGTTTGCTCATAGGATAAGGCCTGTAGGTTGCTAGGAACTGTCCACCGTGCGGTCCAGAAAATGCCCGATCTTATTCTGATAGATCTTATGTTGCCGGGAATGGATGGTCTGGAAGTATGCAGAACACTTCGCGCGGACAACCGTACCGCTTCAGTTCCAATAATAATGCTGACGGCAAAATCTACGGAATCCGATCGGATTGTCGGCCTTGAGCTGGGAGCCGATGACTACGTTGTCAAACCCTTCAGCCCGCGAGAATTGGCAGCCCGAGTAAAGGCCGTACTCCGGCGAACACAGGCTCCCCAATCCGAATCGAAAGTGATACGGCGCGGAAGTCTCACTATTGACCTCACTCGCAGAGAAGTAAACATAAAAGGGACCCCAATAGACCTAACCGCAACGGAATTCCGATTGTTGCAGTTCTTTGCCCATCATCCCGGTCGCGTCTTCTCCCGTTCCGAAATTATCGATGGCGTTCTGGGCAGAGATGTATCAGTAATTGACAGGACCATTGATGTTCACATCACCGGCTTACGGAAAAAGATCGGAGACTGCAGCCGGTTCATAGAAACGGTCCGCGGATTCGGATATCGATTCCGGGAAGAAACCGATTCAGAATAGGATTCTCTTTAAAGAACAGCAACTCAAATCCATTCAGAGCCGGGAATCCGCCCGAATCGGCAATGTTACATAAAACTTGGAACCTGTCCCAACCTCGCTTTCGACCTTTATCCTACCCCCTTGAGCCTCTACAAGATGCTTCACGATGGAGAGTCCCAATCCGGTTCCTCCCGACTCCCTGGAACGGGCATTATCAACACGGTAAAACCTTTCAAAGATCCGCTCCTGATCGACCTTCAGTATGCCGATCCCGGTATCGGATACGGAAATCTCGATCTCATTTCCTTTGTCAGCGGCGCTCACTCGAATCACTCCCTCATTGGGAGTGTACCGCACCGCATTGTCCAAAAGGTTTTCGAGGATTTCCTGAAAAGAATGGAGGTCACCGAATAGTTTAGGCAAATCATTGGGATAATCGATCTCCAAAGCAAGATTTTTCACCTTCGCCTTAATCCGTAAGGTTTCCAGACATGGATTTACAATCTCCGAAAAGGATATAAAGCGGGCTTCATACGGGAGTTGCCCGGCTTCAATCTCCGCCAGTTTAAGCAGATCTTCGGTCAACCGACCAAGTCGCGATGCATGGTCACGGATAATTTCAAGGAACCTTTCACGGTTTTTAAGATCGTTCAGCGCTCCATCGAGAAGTGTCTCGGCAAATCCCTGGATAGCCGTTAAGGGAGTTTTGAATTCGTGCGATATGTTGGCGATAAAATCCTGCCTTACACGCTCCAATTTCCTCAATTCACTGATGTCGTGCAAGACCATGACTGCACCGGTTGGAGAACCTTTTGAATGAACCGGGGCCGCGGTTACGGCAAAAACACATGTCTGAACTGACCCTACGACTACCTCTCCATGGATGGCTTTATCGACCGTCAGGGCTTTCTGGATAAAAGTGATCAGGTCGGAATAAGGGATCAATTCCACAACCGGACGACCGCTCCATTCCGAATCTGAAATATCCATCGCGCGACAGAAAGCCTTGTTGCAGTAAAGGACCCGCTGATCGTGTCCAATCACGGTGACTCCCTCTTCCATACTGGCCAGAATAGCGGCAGACTGGTACCGTTCTTCCGTCAATGTGCGGATTGTGAGATCCAGTTCCTCGGCGGCAAGGACCATTATGAACAGTGCGATAAGCCAAAAGCGGTCCTGGAAAGCATCCACAGCCTCATCGAGTTGATAAAGCGGTTTGGAGAATCTAAGAACCAGAGGCTGGTCGATATCGTTATCGTAACGCTTTGCAAGATAAACCAGTTCCCGTCCGATTGTTGCGCTGAAGCGCACAGCACGGCCGGATCCGTTTAAAAACGCTTCCTGTATTTCCGGCCTCGTGGCGTGGTTCTCCATCAAGGCAGAATCTTCATCCGAGTCCGCCAGTACAATCCCGTCTTCCGCAATAAACGTGATGCGGATTCCGCTTTGAGCCAGCCAATCCGCAAATTCCTGCAGGGCGTTTTCATCGGATACAGGAGGTAACCTTGTAGCCGCTATGCGGGAGATAGATTCCAGTTGAGAGTAAGCCGCATCCAGATACTCCTGCTTCAGAGTCTGAACAACATAGATGCCGAGAGCGCCGATCACAAGGAGCAGCATCAGAAGATAGATCAGACCCAATTTCCAGAAGAGTTTTATTCTCATGATGAATTGTTTCTATACTATACAATTTCTTAAGAATGTAGATCAGTTGCGCTTTATCACAACTAGAGTGATGTCATCGGACTGTTCTTCTATTCTCTCCCGTTCTTCCAGTACGGCTGTGCAGATCTCCCGGGCACTACCGTCCCTAGCATTTGACACAGCCCGCTCGAAATGTCGATGTGTGAATCGCGAAAAGGAGTCAACGAGTCCGTCCGTGTAAAGGAACAGAATATCTCCACGTCCCATAAGATTTAGACTGTTCACGGTGTAGTTCTCCTTGTATCCCAGTGCGCGCTCATACTGCCTGGCATCGGCAAAGTCCTGGCTTGGTTGCAGCCCAACAGGCGGATAACTGACCAGCCGATCCGGGGTTATTTCAACAAACCGATCGAATTCCCTTGAAAAAACAAGCGGCGGTGGATGCCCGGCGCTTACGAAGCGGAACCGGCCGGTATGTGAAATTTCACCATAGATAAGAGTAATAAACGCCGTCGCATCCTGGTCCGATGCAGGACTGCGCAACGTCTTGGACTTCAGAAAACGCGTATTGATCTGCTCGAACAGACGTACGGTAATTTTGCCATTCAGATCCATCTCATACAATGCACCCGTGTGAAATGCCTGGTGCAGCATGAGGGCCCGCATGGCATCGATAAACTCGTGCCCGGCGACATCCGCGACCAGTATTCCACCTGTGTATCGGAGTTTTTGCAGTGACTGCACGATATCATCCCGTCCCTGGTCTGCAGCATTCTGTATCCGGACACCCAGATCGAAACGTTCCTGGAAATTCACATAGGTTATGATATCTCCCCCCGCCACACCATTATGGGGAAGTGTTATCCCGAAAATATCGATGCCCGGGATCTGGGGTATGGCTCCCCGCGAAGGGATAAGATGCCGTGCCGTATACTGCGCCCCCATATGCAGTTCCTGATTCAGTGCCTTGTCGGACATCTTGAGCGCAGCCTTATCCTGGCCGGAACTGTCGCCGGGCAAACCGGAGGGTATTGCATTGTCATCCTTATCTTTCTGATGCTTATCTCGCAAAGTAGAATCTCCACACACAGAATCCGCAGTATTGCACAGCACTGCATCTAAATTTACATAATAATTGTAAATCCTGTATGAATAACAGGTAATGTAAGGATTAAAACTGTAACATACCGAAATAATTATTTAATATACGTATTGCGATTTTATCCGGGTTAAGGATATTAAAATTAGGAATTTACAGGCTTTTGTTTATGCAGCCGTCTTGGGTTTGTCTTTATTCTAACGGATCAGGAAATTTTTATTTTAGGGGCCGGGTTACAACCGGATTGCTTTTACTCAGCGTGATTTTTTCATCGTAATGATAGAGAGTGAGGTTGTTCCCTTCTATCAAGGAGTACTTTGCTGAGTGGTTTTCAATTTCAAATCTGAACTTGCGACCGCGGTAAGTCAGGGGAAATTTAATGGATGTATTTGCCCCCGGGATCAGTTTGGGATGGAAATTCAGCACACTGCATATCGGGCCGCTTTTTCATATTCGCCGATTTCAAGAGCAAGAATGCTTTGAATGCAGGAGGACAGCGAAGAATCGCCTGTTGTGAGCGGATCGTAAAATTGAAAATTGCGCTTTTTCTGATCCAGGGAGAATTCCTTCCGGAGCAGAAACATTGCAAGAACGATATCCGCCTGTTTAATTACCCGGTGCCTGTATATGGTCAGCGGATGGAAAAACAACAGGAGAGGATACTTATCCTGCGGTGTGTTTTCAAAATCCCAGGGTTCCTTGCTTAAAAAGCTGTCATCCTGCGGGTGAACACCCAGGGCTTCATCGAAGGGAATGTACATGTTTTCAGCGATATTCTTCCAGGCGTCCATCTCACCCGGATCCAGACGCACTTTCCTGGCAAGTATATCAAAAGCGCGCTTGTCCTTTTTTTGAAGCCAATGAATGGTCTGGACTGCATACCTCAGATTTTCCCGCGCCATCATATTGGTGTACAGGTTATTATCTACCACCGTATTGTATTCATCCGGTCCCGTGACGCCATTGATGCAGAATTTCCCGCCTTTTTTATCGGAGTAAAATCCCAGGTCGCTCCACATTCGGGCGGTCTGCACCAGCATTTCCGAACCGTAATGTATCAGGAAGTCCTCGTCCCCTGTAGCATTCACGTATTTTCGCAGAGCATACATGATGTCCGCGTTGATGTGGTACTGGGCCGTACCGGCGGCATAGTAGGCGGAGGCCTCATCCCCGTTAATAGTCCTCCAGGGAAACATAGCGCCTCTCATCCCCAGTTCTCTCGCTCTTCGTTTTGCATTGGCCAGAGTACGGTAACGGAAAGAGAGCATGTTTTTTGCCAGCTGGGGAGCCGTATAAATAAGGAATGGCATCACGTAGATCTCCGCATCCCAGAAATACTGGCCTTCGTAGGCTCTTCCCGTGAGTCCCTTGGCAGCGACGCTGTTATTCTCCGCCCGTGCAGAAGCCTGCAGAATATGGAAAAGGCTGAAGCGGACCGCCTGTTGTATCTCCGTGTCCGAACGCCCGTTCGGAGATTCGCTGAGACCCGTGATGCCCACGTCGCTCCTGCTCCAGAAATCGTCCATATATTCCTGCTGTTCGGTTTGAAGCGGGGAAAATCCATGGCCCACAACACGGTCCAGTGTGCGTTCTACACGATCGCACATTTCCTCCTGTGACGCAGTTGCGGTCGTGTGATAAACCATGAATTTCGTCAGCCGGATAGGTATGCCGGGCTTTGCATGGATGGAATAGAGAACCTGGCCGAAATCCTCGGTATTTTTCGTTTTGACGGAATAGTTGCACTCTGTCTCAAAATCGTGATCGATACCGCAGCAGAGCGTCAACTTGCTGCTTTGGGTCTCATGACACAACAGAATCCGTTGTCCCTGCGAGATCTGGACCAACGGCATAAGGATTCTGTCATGGAAGACTTTAGCCTGTCGTGGATCCCCGTCGTGGCTGTCCGCCTTCCTGTGGATGGCCACGATCTCCGATGAGAGTACGACAGGGGCTTCGACATTTTTCAACTCAACCTCGAAGGAAATAGCGGCCAGGTGCCTGTGAGGGAAGGAAACCAGTCTTTTGGAACGGATCCATACCTGCTTCCCCGAAGGATTCTCCCAGAGTATTTCTCTTTCCAGCATTCCCGCCTTCATATTGAGACGGCGATCGTAACTCAGCAGATTGGCGTTGGGCAGCCAGAAGGGTTCGTCATCGACAAAAAGCTTGATGATTTTTGTGTCGGTCGCATTCACGATAGTCTGGCCGGTCTTTGCAAAACCGAATGCCGTTTCTCCGTAAACGATAGGCCACGATTCGTAAAATCCGTTAATGAGCGTTCCATCCTGGCCTATAGGACCGCCTTCCTCAAAACACCCCCGCAATCCCAGGTACCCGTTTCCAACAGCCATAATCGATTCCGTCTGGGGTATTACGTGGGGATTGAAATTTTTTTCTATAACGTTCCATTCATCGGGAGGATATACATTCGGATCAGGTCTTACTCGTTCGTGGTGTATCATTCTTCTCCTGCTCCTTCATGTGAAATTATCAGGTCAAGACAGAAATTCCCCCAGGTCCTTCACGGAAATATCGGCTCCATTTGCCAATAATTCTTCCGAATTTCCCTTTCGGGCAACTCCGATCACCAATCCAAACCGTCCCGCACGGCCTGCCTGAACTCCGGAGATGGCGTCTTCAACAACTACGGTGCGGTCAGGTAAGGAACCGACCTGCTCTGCCGCAAAAAGGAAAGCATCCGGCGCCGGTTTCCCGTTCAGATTCCGTTCGTGAATTACATTCCCGTCTACCCTGACTTCAAACAGGTCGCTGATGCCCGCAGATTCCAGCACTGCGCTACAGTTCCGGCTTGATGTGACGACAGCCAGTCTGAATCCCTCGTTCTTGATTTTCCGGGCCCAGTCAATGGAGCTGCTGTAGACTTCGACTCCTGTTGCCTGAATCGCTTCGTTAACCAACTCGTTTTTATGATTTCCCAGGCCGAAGACAGTCTGTTCGTAGCGGCTGTCATCCGGATTTCCTTCAGACAGTTCGATGTGCCTGGATCTTAAAAAATCACGCACGCCGTCGAATCGGGGCTTTCCGTCCACGTAAAGACGGTAGTCGGATTCAATTTCGAATGGAGGAAGTTTTTCCCCTATACTTTCGCCGTAACTTCGCAGAAACGCATCGAACATTTTTTTCCAGCATGCTGCATGCATTTTTGCAGTCGCTGTCAGGACACCGTCCAGGTCAAAGAGAACAGCATCGAATTTGTCCCTGTTTACCGGATTCGAAGACATCAATTTACCCCCGAAAGGAAATATCAAAAGACCTCAGGCAATGATCCCCTCTTAAACTCTGAAACCGGTTGTTCTGTTTCAGCAATTTAGCGAATTAGCAAAGCGCGGGGACATTTTAACAGGAAAAGAGGATTTGTATCCCGCTAAAGAGTATATCTTCCGATGAAAAGACTCATCCCCTCTCCAAGTAAATTGAAAAAATCCTGTTCTAAACAGGGCAATATACAGTATGGTATTGCGATCTATGAGCGAGAAAACAGATTTCACACCCAATGGTCCGCTACCGGAAGCATCTGCATATCCTAAAACCGGGTATGCATGGTATGTCGTAGTCATTTTATACCTGTGCTACACCTTCTCCTTTGTGGACCGGGCCATCATTACCTATCTTGTTGAACCGATCAAAGCGGATCTTCTGATCAATGATACCTATTTCAGCTTGCTTTCCGGCCTGTCTTTTGTCGCTTTCTACGCATTTATGGGAATTCCGGTGGGGCGTCTGGCCGATGCAAAATCCCGGCGCAATCTGCTTCTGGTAGGGGTAGCCTTGTGGAGCACCATGACCATCCTCTGCGGCCAGGCTTCCACCTTTTGGCAACTGTTTTTCACGCGCATGGGCGTCGGTGTCGGCGAGGCGTGTCTTGTACCCTGCGCATACTCCTTAATCACGGACTATTTCCCCCGGGAAAGACGCAGTCTGCCGCTCACCGTCTTCTCCGGCGGCATTATGCTCGGGGCCGGGGTGGCAAACGTCTGTGGGGGAATGGTTGCCCAGTACGCCCAAAGCGGAGGTCCAAGGGAAATTATTCTTTTCGGTCTCGTACAGCCGTGGCAGCTGTCATTTATCCTTGTAGGTTTGCCCGGGATATTTTTTATAGCGGCCATTGCGACAATCCGGGAACCGGCACGGCATGAGCAGAAGGACAAACCGGACAGCGCGGCGATGTTCCGATATCTCGGCCGGCATTGGGCCACTTTCAGTTCCCTGATCCTCGGTACGACATTCGGAGCCATGGCCAACATGGCC
>JARRLM010000161.1:0-5073 GCA_037386985.1 Acidobacteriota bacterium
ATTCCAGGTTAAAAATGGAAAATGGTTCTAAATCATCATAAACAAATTCACGGTATGTCTCATCGAGGATTAAAAACAGATTATGTTCCTCGCAGAGATCGAAAAGAATCCGGAGTTCTTCCCTGCTGCACACGTTCCCTGTCGGATTATTCGGGCTGCATAAAAGAATAGCTCGTGTCCGGTCGGTGATCTTGCCCGCAATACTGGAGCGGGCCGGCAATGCAAAATTGTTGTCCCTGTCACTTAAAACCGGAACCAGGTGAATACCCGCGATTGTGGCGAATCCGAGATAATTCGCATATGTTGGATCGAAAATGATGATTTCATCGCCCGGGTCGCAGCAGGCCATAAACGTGAATATGAGTGCTTCGCTGGCTCCGACGGTGATTAGAAACTGTTCCGGACGGGTTTCGATTCCCAGGGTTCTATTGATGTACCTCGACCAGGCTTTGCATAAATTTTCGTTTCCCTGGGATTCTTCGTAGGCAATAACCTCCTCATCAAATAAACGCAAACCGTCAAAATACTCGCGAGGGGATTTGATATCGGGTTGGCCGATATTCAGTTTATAAACATGGGTCCCCGCTTTTTTCGCATGGATCGCCAGATGAGCTAATTTGCGAATGGGTGACGAAGGCGTATTTCGAATTCTATGAGAAAGTGCCGTTTTCGGCATGGGGGACCTCCATTATTGAAACCAATGATTCTAACACGCTTCGCAGATGCCGGCAGATTCTTCCTCTCAGCAAGCGAATTGGATTTCCTCGTTTCCCGTTTCAGGTTCCCCGTTTCCCCTTTTAATTCGGGGCGGCAAATAATAAGGATTGAAAACCGGATCTCCACTATAAATTTGCCGGGAAGCCCGCTGCCCGGATTGAATCATACCGCAAACGAGGCCGGAATCTAAATTTCTTACCGACCGACCGTGCCATACATTTAGAACCGCTATTAAATCATTGCCTTATACCGTAAAGACATCCCATTAAGCGGTCCCGTTTCTCCGACACACCACACTCGCCGTCTGTCGGGGAAACCGGTCTGAAACTGCACGTAAAAATTTACATTATTATGCCACAGTCTTTCAGGCGTTCGGGGTTTGTCCTATTTCCCCTAATCTATGAGACTCTTGACAATACACCCCTGAAAAAGGTATAGGTAGAGGTTTATATCTCTGATGATTCAAGGAATATGGACTTTTGGATTTGCCTCACCGAACATACCAAATTAGCACAGGTCGGCTGCGCTCTGTTCCATACCGATTCGCAATCATAGTTTTAGCAATAAAATTCGGTCCCTGCCCCGCATTTTGAGGGTTTGGGTCTATTTCAGGAGGAATGAATGTCATTAGACGCCAACGATAACCGTCCAGCAGCAGGAAATTCTTCAGATCCGGAAGAGCTGTCCGGCACGGGGAATGGTCCTGTGGCGGGAGCCATGGAGGAAGAGGCCAGTTTTGAAACTCTCCTGGCGGCGTATGAAGGAAGAACGCAGAGCTTTTCCGAAGGGGAAGTCATTAAAGGCAAGGTCATCGCCATTTCCGGAGGTGGTGTTATTGTCGATGTTGGATTCAAATCTGAAGGAATTATACCGATTGAACAGTTCATGGATGATCGCGGCCAGGTTACAGTCGAGGTAGGCGATACCGTAGATGTATTCCTGGAACAAACGGAAGATTCAAGGGGATATGTAGTCCTTTCCAGGGAAAAAGCGGAAAGGATGAAAGTCTGGGATGAAATCGAACTCGCATACCACGAAGGTACCATCGTGAAAGGCCACGTTATCGAACGCATCAAGGGCGGTCTGGCCATTGATATCGGGGTTCGTGCCTTTTTACCCGGCTCACAAATTGACGTGCGGCCTGTACGCAACCTGGACAGTCTTCGCGGTGAAGAATTCGAAATGCGGGTCATCAAGGTGAATAAAAAGCGCGGGAATATCGTGCTGTCCCGCAAAGCGGTCCTCGAAGAATCCATGAAGGAAGAAAAAGAAAAAACTCTTGAGATTCTGGAAAACGGCAAAGTAATGGAGGGCATCGTCAAAAACATTACCGATTATGGTGCCTTCATTGATCTTGGCGGTGTTGACGGGCTTTTACATATTACAGATATGTCCTGGGGCCGGGTAAACCATCCCTCCGAACTTTTTAGCGTTGGAGACAAGCTCCAGGTGAAGGTTATTAAATTCAGCAAAGAAGACGGTCGAGTCTCGCTGGGTTACAAGCAAATGACAGAGGATCCGTGGCTTCACGCCGATATGCGCTATCCTAAAAATATGCGCGTTCAGGGCAAGGTCGTCAGCCTCACCGATTACGGCGCCTTCATTGAACTCGAACCCGGAGTTGAAGGCCTGATCCACATCTCCGAGATGACGTGGAACAAGCGGGTGAAGCATCCTTCGAAAATCCTGAATGTCGGAGATCCTGTTGAAGCGGTCGTTCTCGATATCGATATTGAATCCAGGCGCATTTCTCTTGGTTTAAAGCAGACCGAGCCGAATCCCTGGGATGTCATTGAAGAAAGCTATGCCCCCGGGACGGTAATCACCGGAAAAGTCCGAAATATCACCGACTTTGGAGCTTTCATCGAAGTGGAAGAAGGCATCGACGGTCTGGTGCATGTCTCCGATATCTCCTGGACAAAGCGAATGAAGCACCCCTCAGAAGTACTGAAGAAAGGGGATGAGGTACAAGCGGTCGTCCTGAGCATTGATGCAAACAATCAGAAGCTTTCCCTGGGCATCAAGCAACTCGAACCCGATAGCTGGGAAGACTGGTTCAGCCGCCACAATATCGGGGATTCGGTACGCGGCAAAGTAGTCCGTATGACCAATTTCGGGGCGTTCGTCGAATTGGAAGAGGGCATTGAAGGTTTGTGTCACGTGTCCGAACTCGATGAAAAACATGTAGAAAAGCCGACTGAATTCCTCAATATCGACCAGGAAATCGAGATGAAGGTTATCAAGATGAACCTGGAGGAAAAGAAGATTGGACTTAGCTTAAAGGCGATGCGGGAAGATGAGCCCAGGCTCGAGTTCACGTCCTACCTTGCATCCGCCGATTCAGGAAACGCTTCCATGGGGGAACGGCTGGGTGAACAGTTGCAGCGATTCAAAAAAACTGAATCTGAAGACGAAGAAGAGTAATCAAACTGGTTCTGTCCCACATCTCTCGCATATGGGGGTGAACACTAGGTTCGCCCCTACGAGCGAAAAAAGCTGGTTTGTGATTTAACATGTCGATGAAGCGATCAACACTGGTGCTCTGGATCATTGGAGGCGGTGGAGCCTTTTTATTATTCATCATCTGCCTGCTGGCGCTGGCTCTCTATTTGACAACGGGGGGAGATTCCACCGGTTTATCTTTTTCCAGGAACCAGGTCGCTGTCCTGGATCTTGAAGGAACCATCATTGATTCCAGGGATTTTGTCGATCTGCTGAAAGACTACGGCAACCGGCCGAATGTTCGATCGGTTGTCATCCGAATCAACAGCCCGGGAGGAGGCGTAGCCGCTTCCCAGGAGATATACAAAGCGATAAAGAAATTTCATGCTGATTCAGAAAAGTACGTAATCGTCAGCATGGCCTCCGTAGCTGCTTCAGGAGGATATTACGTAGCCTGCGCCGCGGATAAAATTTTCGCCAATCCAGGATCCATTACTGGTAGTATCGGAGTCATAACGGAATGGTATAATTATGGTGATTTACTCCAATGGGCGAAATTAAAAAATATAGTAATTAAGACCGGATCCTACAAAGACGCGGGATCTTCAACGCGCCCGCTGACGGATGAAGAAAGAGTTTATATCCAGGCCCTCGTAGATTCTATGCACGATCAGTTCATTTCCGCAGTTGCAGTCAGCCGCAATATGAAGGAAGAGGATGTTCGTAAACTGGCCGATGGGCGTGTTTTTACAGGTCAGGAGGCTGTAGAGAACGGTTTGGTGGATGAAATCGGGAGTTACGGGGATGCAATTGCGGAAGCCGCCCGCTTGGCCGGCATTGAAGGGGAACCTAAAATACTTCGTCCTGTTAAGAAAAGCGTTTCACTTCTTGATCTCCTTTTAGGAGACGTTAAATCGGTCCTTTCGCTAGACTCGGATCGCTCAGAATCACATATTCGTTTTCAATACCTCTGGAGATGAAACCATCATGACAAAAGCAGAACTCGTGGAAGAAGTCGCCAAGGAATCTGAATTGACAAAAAAAGATGCAGAAGTGATCGTCCAGACCGTTCTGGACAGCATCACCGAATCTCTTCAGCGCGGCGAGAAGATTGAATTGCGCGGCTTCGGTTCCTTTCGCATCCGAAATCGAATGTCCCGCCAGGGCCGCAATCCCAAAACCGGCACCGGGGTTAGCGTCCCGGCCAAAAAAGTCCCATATTTCAAACCGGGTAAGGAAATCAAAGATTTGGTCAATCTCTAATGGACCGTCTCTGGACACCATGGCGATTTGATTACATAAGCAAAGTAGACCAGGTATCTTCGTGTGTCTTCTGTTGCATCCTGGATGAATCCAGAGACCCGGATAATTTCGTTCTGTACCGGGGCAAAAATGTTTTTATCATAATGAATCTGTTTCCCTACACAACAGGACACCTGCTGATCGTCTCCAACCGTCACATTTCCACTCTTAATCAGGCTTCAGAAGAGGAATTGACAGAATTCATATCCTTGTGCCGGCATTGCGAGAATGCGCTGCAGCAGGAATATCATCCAAATGGATTTAATATGGGTTTCAATATCGGACGAGCGGCAGGTGCCGGCATTGAACGCCACCTTCACATGCACGTTCTTCCCCGATGGGTTGGAGATTCGAATTTTGTATCCGTTGTAGGTGAAACCCGCATCCTTCCAGAGGAACTACCGACTACCTACCAAAGATTACGGCCTTACTTTGAAAATTCCTAAGGCAATCGCACTGTTTTTACTGTGATTGTCTTCATACATTCTTACCCGGACTTCATATACTATGTGATTAGTAATTTATGGTTTTGCAGGTCTCTGTTTTAAAGGATTCCGCGTGAAGGTTTTACTCGGATTCTTGAATTTTTAAATATAAATTATATCTAACATC
>JARRLM010000162.1:0-12325 GCA_037386985.1 Acidobacteriota bacterium
CGTCAACCGATTATAAGAACCCAATTATTATTCTTTGCGTCCTTGCGTTAAGTTTATAATCCTATTCCTTTGCGCCATTGTGTCTTTGCGTTATGCTTTTGCTTTTTTGGCATTCGTCTTCTGGTGTCGGCGCCTTCCGGAGCGCGGAATCCGGCAGCTGCATAGGGGAGGATCTGATCGAGAGTCGCTTCCAGATCTTCAGGATTGCAGCGCCCTCCCGACAGAGCTATCAACGAACCCGGTTGCCGGATTCCGAAAAACAGTGCACCACTCACAAAATGAAGTCGCCACATCAATGTTTCTGTTGAAAGATGGGGAAGGCTGCAATGCAATGCCTTGATAAAAGCGCCATGGGAACGTCTCATGTAGCTGGAAGCCTTTTTACTATATTCCCATCGTTCATGTGACAAATTAGCGATGATTCGGAGGTGAATCATTCTACCCTCTTTATGATCTCCCTGCCGCAGGCATGGAAGAATCCATGCTCTCAGAATTTCTTCGACGGACGGCTTGCGGCCCTTATGGGTAATAGCCTTCAACCGTTTCATTCCCTCCTGGACGAGCGGAGCTACATGGGAATGAAATATCTCGTCGAACAACGCCTGCTTCCCGCCGAAGTAATACGCCACCAGCGCAAAATGAACACCTGCATGCGCCGCAATATCACGAATGGAAACCTCCCTGAATCCTTTTGTAGAAAACAACGCCTCCCCTGATCGAAAAATCTTGTCCTTTGAACTTGCGCCCGAAACGCTGATTTTAGCGTTTGAAGAGGTTTTGTGATATATCTTTGATGCAATTTTCTTCATTGAAAATAAACCGCTGGTTATGCTTTAAATAGGTGAAATGCCATGTTCCGGCGAATCCTGCAAATTATCGCTTGAACGCCGAGCTCGTTCATATTATAAAACCATCATTCATGATTTATACAAGTGTATAATTACAGAATATACAACAGCTCGAATATGTTTAATTCTTTACAGCCGCTTATATGGTCCCGCCACCGTTGGGAAAGATTAAGATTTCTTAAGGAGGACGGCTCATGAAATTTAAAAATCTCAATATCGCAAAGATCGGACTTTTTACAGTCGCGTTGTGCGTGATGATCGGACCGGCGCAAATTCCATTTGCCTCCGCTCAACCCGCCGCCAGACAAACACCGGCGATGACGGGTGCGGTTTTGACACTACCCAATCACGCCCCGGAGGACTTCACCCAGGTCCGGCCGGACATCCCGAAAGGTAAGCTGGAAACCATTACGTACAACTCCAAAAGCATAGGAGTCGACCGCAAAGCCGTCGTCTACACCCCTCCAAATTATGACCCGGATCAGAAATACCCTGTCCTCTACCTGATGCACGGCATCGGCGGCAACGAGACTCATTGGACCACCCTCTGCGCGGCCAACAAGGTTCTCGACAACCTCATCGCCGACAACAAAGCCGTGCCCATGATCATCGTAATGCCCAACGGCCGCGCTACGGCCGAACCACAGACGAAGAATATCATGTCGGATTTCAATTACTACGCCGACTTTGAGCCGGATTTGCTGCAGGATTTGATTCCCTATATCGAATCGCACTACTCGGTAATGGCGGACCGGGATCATCGCGCTATAACCGGCCTGTCCATGGGAGGCGGCCAGGGCCTCAATTTCGGCATCAACAGCATCGACAAATTCGCATGGGTCGGCGGTTTCTCTTCCGCACCCAACCTCCAGCAGCCAAATATCCTCATCCCTAAGATCCAGCAGGCCAAAGACAAGCTGAGTCTGCTGTGGATCGGATGCGGCGACAGGGACAACCTGATCACTGGGAGCTGGAACCTCCACCAGGGATTGGATGAGGCCAAGATCGACCATGTCTGGTATGTCGACACGGGAGGGCACGAGGTCCTAGTGTGGAATAACAATCTGTATCTGTTTGCTCAGATGCTGTTCAAACCGGCCGGATCGGTCGCACCTCCGCCCTCCATTGGGGAATACACCGGCGGCCCGATACAAGGCGCGCCAGGCAGTATGGGCCGCGGTGCTATGGCTGGCGCCGGCGCACCAGGCCGCGGCGGGGCCAGTGCTGAATTTACCGCCACTCGGGAGAAAAGCGATATACCGTCGAAAGGAGCCGCTGGGAAGTGGCTTATAAAAGACGGTGACAGCGAAATAACGTTGGAGTTCAAGGTCGAAGGTTCCAAACTGACGGGAACGATCGAAAATTCTCAGATGCCAGGAGCTATCAAGCTAAAGGACGGCAAGATCGAAGGAGATAAAATTTCCTTTAAATCTGTGCGCCAGATGATGGGCCGGGATTTTGAAATAGCGTGGACGGGAACGCTTTCCGGCGATGAGATCAAGTTAAGGCGTGAACTCGGCGGAGGCATGGGCGTTGGTCGTGGAATGCCCGGTGGACGTGGAGCGGGAACGGGCCCCGGAGCGCAGTAGGAATGATACCTCAAACTGAAATCGAAAAATTCCGGGAAGAAAACATTCTTCTCAAAAAGCAGATTGAAGACCGTGCCGGCAAGACCGTCGACCAGCTTTATGAGGAAAGGGCCAAACGTGTCCGGGATGTGATTGAATTGAGGGAACCGGATCGAGTGCCTTTTATGGTCCTTGTCGAGCCGCACCGTTATTCGGGAATTCCTAAGTCGTCGGCATATTACGACCACATCACTCTCAAGCGAACAATGCGAAAAATGGCCGTGGAACTGGAACCCGACATGAGCGAGCCCGGTTTCCCGGCCTGCGGGGCCGCAATGACCGAACTGGATGTCCAAAACTTCATATGGCCCGGCGGACCCAAACCGGCCGGCTATGATTTCCAGTTGCCGTTCTTCGAGGCTGCTTTTGGAGACAGGCTGGAATGCCTCCTGGAGCTGCCCAAAGGAAAGATACTGGCTTCGATTGAAGCCGTGGATGCTGTCCGGGCAAAGGAGATTCTTGGAGGCCACACAGCGTTGTTGGTGAGGTGCCCGAATGTGTGTAAGCTGTGGTCTGATGGGCAACTGGAATCTTTCATTAAAGATCTTATTGATAAAAGCGGCAGTAATGGCGGCCTGATAATCGTCCTGATGCCGGATAAAGCGCGAATTGAAGACATGCAGGCTATGCTGAAATCAATCAAAGAGTATGGGAAATATTAAAAGGAGGGGGAATGCTTTTCAAACATTCAAGTTGCTATCTAGCGTTACTGGTTTTGATCTTGTCTGCCGGTGCATGTGGTTCGCCGCCGCTTACGACAACCGTTGAGGTAACGGGAGGCGCCATTGAAGGTGTTCAACAGGATGGTATTTTTACCTACAAGGGGATTCCATTTGCTGCTCCGCCGGTGGGCGAGCTGCGCTGGAAGGCGCCCGAACCGGTTGAGCCCTGGATGGACGTCAAAACGGCTGATGCATTCGGGCCCGCCTGCATGCAGGCGGCTAATTCAATGGGAAACACGGCGCCGGTCAGCGAGGACTGCCTGTACCTGAACGTGTGGACGCCGGCAAAAAATCAGGGCGAAAAGATACCGGTTCTCTTCTGGATTTACGGGGGAGGCTTCAGCGGCGGCTCGACCAGCACTCCCATGTATGACGGGACAGGTTTCGCTAAAAAGGGAGTGGTCTTTGTAAGCGTTGCTTACCGGGTCGGCCCCTTTGGTTTCCTCGCACATCCTGAACTCAGCCGTGAGAGCGGGAAAGGGTCGGGGGCCTATGGACTGGAGGATATGATTGCGGGGCTGAAGTGGGTACAGGAGAATATTGCCCAATTTGGCGGCGATCCTTCCAACGTGACGATTTTCGGCCACTCGGCCGGGGGCATGGCGGTCAACATGCTCGCGGCTTCCCCGGTCACGAAGGGTCTTTTCAATCGCGCCATCTGCATGAGCGGAGGATCGTTTGCCCCTCTGCAGACATCAAACCAGGCGGTCACCGGTCTGGGAATCCCGGCTCTTAACGTTGCCGAGTCGAGCGGTGAAGAGTTTCTGGAGAAGCTGGGAGTAGACGATATCGAGGCAGCGCGTGCTTTAAGCGCCGAGGAAATTCAGAATAGCCTTGGAGGCGGAATTGGGGGAGGCGGACTCCGTTTCCGGCCTGCGGCCGACGGGTATGTCATCCCGAGCGACCTCTACTCTCTCTATCAGGCGGGCCGCTTCAACGACACCCCGATTCTGATCGGAAACACTTCCGATGAACTGGGAGGAATGAGGGGCGGCAGGAACATCACGGCCGCTCAGTTCGAGGAACAGATCAAATCGCAATATGGCCCTCTCGCCGAAACCATTTTAAGCGCGTACCCTCATTCGACCGACGCCGAGGCGGCGAAGTCATCGAAGGAAATCTCCCGCGACAGCATGTTTGCGTGGAGCACCTGGACATGGGCCAGGCTTCAGTCCGAAAAAGGTACGGGCAAGGCTTTCGAATATTATTACGATTATCACGCGCCCGCTGCCGACGGGGCAGGCCATGGAAGCGACGTTCCCTATGCATTCCAGACTCTGGGAGGTGGCCCGCAGGGAGAGCCCAAACAGGAGGATTTGAAACTATCCGATAGGATCAGCTCTTACTGGGCCAACTTCGCCAAAACGGGGGATCCGAACGGTCCGGAGCTGCCCGAGTGGCCTGCTTTCACAGAGAGCGATCAGAAAGTGATGGTGTTCGATGCGGATTCCAGCGCCCGGCCTGTGCCTAATTTGGACAAGCTGAAGGCTTATGATGCTTATATATCCTGGCTAAGGGAACAGGTGAAGGAAGAAGACGGACAGTAGGCAATCAGTAGTGTTTGTCAGCCCAGTGCAACGTCGAGTATCATCATAACTGTGAATCCAACCATGGTCGCCATTGTGACGATATCGATATTCTTCTCGTTCCGCTGGGACTCGGGTATCAATTCCTCTGTTACGACGAAAATCATGGCGCCGGCCGCAAAGCAGAGGGCATAAGGGAGGATGTCGCGCATAGACAGGACGAAAGCCGCCCCGATTACTGCGGCGATGGGTTCAACCATGCCGGAAGCCTGTCCCATCATAAAGCTCTTGAACAGGCCGATACCTTCCAGCGCCACCGATAGTAGCGGAGGGGAGGTCCGCCGCTACCGCGCCGAATGCAACACCCACAGCCAGTCCTTCGGGGATGTTGTGCAGAGTGATGGCCAGCACCAGCAGTGTGCTCCGCTGCCACGATGTTTTTACCCCTTCACTCTTTGTCATATCAAGCCCGGGATGAAGGTGGGGAAGAAACAGGTCGGTCAATCGCATGAAAACGCCGCCACCCAAAAATCCTATGGTTGCGGTCAGCCATGCGATATGCCCCAAATGTTCCGCCATTTCGATGCCCGGCGCCAGGAGGGACCAGAAACTTGCGGCGATCATAACGCCGGCGGCAAACCCCATCATGGAGTCCATGAACTTTTGGTTGACTGTTTTGGTGAAAAAGACCAGTGTCGCGCCTAAAGCGGTTACTCCCCAGGTAAAAAGGGTGGCCAGCAGAGCCTGGGTAACGGGGCTGAACTGCTGAAGATAATCGCTCATAGCATGTCCTCGCTTTTATAGGGTTCTGTCTGCCGTGCACTTCCGGTGCTGCAGCCCTTACCCGATACCGGTGAATTACGATTTCTGGCGCCTATTGTGAAAAAAATAGCGCACCCTTTCGGCTGCGCCATTTCCTGGACCACTGAAGTATATCAGCCTCCTCTACAGCAGGCAGCGAAGAACTCTGACCTATGGTCGGAGTTCTTCACTTATGAAAAAATCATGGGGCCTAACCCCCCGGTTGACATTCATCCCCAGCCAAAGGCTGGCTCAGGATACAGGCTGGGACATTCTGGCTTTTTCCCGTAAATTTACTCCCAGCCTGTGGGTGCATTATACGGCGCCATAAAGCCCATGGCTTCGATCTCGTGGACCAACCCGTCCGCCCCGATCTTGAAAATGTGGGCGGCAGGCAGATCGAAGGGATCGAAGTTCATTTCAAACATCCGGGTGGATCCGTCGGTATTGATGACCTCATAAGGGCCCGTGTCCATCGCATGGCGGAAATGGGACAGGCCCATCGCCAGTCCCGTCACCGGATCGGCCGCGAACACACGCCGGTTGTCAATGAGGGTGATATAGGTCATGACTTTGCTGGAGAGCTGGTCTGCGCAGTCGCGGGCAATTTCTCCTGTTCCGGCGGCATTGGGCCCGGCTCCGGCACCTGCTCCGGCCGTGATCATGCCATTCTCCCGGCGCTGGCAATCGGAGGCAAAGGGCATCAGCGTTCCGTCGTTGTCATCCAGGGCGTCGTAATAGGAGGCGCCTATTTTGATGAGTTCCTCGTGATCCATGCGTTCCCCTTCCGGGATTTCAGCCACCAGCCCGCTGCGGGGCATCTGGAGGTTGGCCAGGCTGCTATCGGAGGAAATGCCTGCTAGCAGGTGTTCGGCTTCCACGATCTTCCCGTTTTCGAGCTTGAGGCGCAGGGCGAGCAGCACGGGCTGCTCGATCAATTCCTGGGGTTCCGGGGCTTCCACGGCTTCCGCGGCTTCCTCTGAAGCCTCGCCTTCTTCAGCCGAATCGCCTGGGGGCGGTGGCGGAGGTGGGGCCATATAGGTCATCATGCCCATAAAGCCGGCAGTCTGGTTTTCCACATCCGGCACATAAATGGCAAAACGGGTCGGACCGGAAACGGCGGATTCCCACAGCCCCTCGCCGGGGGACATTTTTTGGATGTTTTCCACAAAAGCGATATTTTCGGCCAACGGGGCCGCAGCAGGATCATGGGCGACAAGAGCGGACAGATAGGTATCCGTAATGCTGATAATTTCATCGCGATTTTGCGGATTGTTGCATGCGACGAGTGTGAGTGCCAACACTACGGCAAACGCAATAACAAAACGATTATGCATGTGTTTCTCCCATTCTGTTGTGTTTGTATTCCGCTTTCAAAGGATCTAAAGGAAATTAAATCCCGGGTTTTTGCTTTCAGATCGGACGTTTCCGATATTTGCGAAAATTCTTAAAGATTCACTTTTCCTGGATTTCCGGCTGTGATTTTACTACAGGGGGAAATAATGTAAATTAGATTTTCACGTGCCTGCTCCTTCTCCGGCACTTGACCCTGAACAGCTCAGTAAGGGTTGTCTGAAAAGGAATTCATTATGCGTTTTGGCTGAACTGCTGGAAATTTTTTTGCTGTTCAGATATAGTCCCCTTCCATCGGCAGAACAAATCCATGAATCGGCAAGGAGGGCCTATGGCACGGGCAATAACCACGTCAATGCTCATGTTCAGTTTTGTATCAATTTGCGCGGAAGCTGCAGAATGCACTCGGGCAAGCCTTCAAGGCGCAGTCGATACGGCCCTCTGCACCGTCTCGGTGTAAGGGAAGCGACTTTAGGAGCGAAGCGGCAGGAACCCTGTGAGAAATGCGCGTTAACGGGTACGGCAGATGCAAACATTCGGAAACGACATAAGAAATAACATATCCCTGATCGGAATGCCCGGCGCCGGAAAGAGTACGGCCGGCATCATACTTGCAAAAAATTGCGGGCTGGGATTCATCGACACGGATGTCCTTATTCAGATTAATCAGCAGAATACACTTCAGGACATCCTTGATGAGAGCAGCTATCTGGCGTTGCGTGACATTGAAGAGAAGGAGATCCTGAAGCTGAACATAGAAAATCATGTAATTGCTACGGGTGGAAGCGCCGTTTACAGCGAGAAGGCGATGGATCATCTGCTGTCGATATCAATCGTTGTTTTTATTGAGATATCCCTGGGGCAGGTTCAGAAGCGAGTACAAAATTTTGCCACCCGGGGTATCGCCAAGACCAAAGATCAGTCGCTGGAGGAACTGTACCTGGAACGGCAACAATTGTATAAAAGATACGCTCAGATTACGGTTGACGGCAATGACCTGTCATTGGAAAGGCATTTCCTTGTAATACCAGATTGTGCCTTTGCAAAAAAACAGGCGATCGTCCTGAGAATTCCAGTCGCCCGGAGCCAGCATTGTGGGAGATCTGTGGAAATCGTGTTCGATGAATTCAGAGGGGTTTTTAGGTTTGGCGTTTTTGAAGTAACAGTCGCCTCTTTCTGCATACCGGTAACTGTAAAATCCATTTTCGTATGGATCGATGATAATATGCCACTCTCCGTTTAAGGATATGAACTTACGCATATCCGGTTTCTGAAGTATTTCCACACAGTAAACGAAGACCCATTTGGCGGCCCATTCATGTGTCAGAAGTTCGGGATTGATGGAGCGCGAGCCGGCGATTTCATAGGAAATAAGGTTTATCAGAAAGAACAATGCAATAGACGCAAAGATAATGTTTTTCATATATGTGTTCTATTTTATTTTTAAGTAACTTCTGAAACTCCGGAAGGAAATTCTATATGGAACGTCAGGCCTTTATCTTTATTTTTATGGGCTGTAATTGTTCCTCCGTGATTTTGTATCAGTTGATAGGATATCGACAGCCCTAGTCCGGTTCCATGGGCCTTGGTGGTAAAGAACGGATCAAAAATATGATCCAATTCTTCATCGCTGATTCCTATGCCCGAGTCGCTGATGTCAACAGATATGTGCCGATGGTTGTTTCCCATTCCCGTTCTTACTTCTAGGATGCCGCCGTCAGGCATGGAGTCCGAGCTGTTGAGAATGATGTTCAGCAATACCTGCCGAATCTGATCGCGGTCCAAATGGACCATAGGCAGATGAGAGTTGAGTTGTTTATGAATCTCAATCTTGCATTCCTGGGCTCGCTTATTAAAGAGCTTCAGGGTACTTTCCACTAAATCATTTATTACAGTAGGCTGCAGTCTTGGTTTTGGAGGACGGGCAAATTTGAGAAACGATTCCACAATTGAATTTAACCGGGTTACCTCCTCTTGGATGATCGTTACAAATTCATATCTTTCGTTATTGGAAGAAATCTCCTTTTCCAGGATATCAATGGATCCTTTAATGGAACCAAGCGGATTCCTTATCTCGTGGGCAATTCCAGCGCTCAGCTGCCCCAAAGCCGCCAAACGGTCCGCTTTCTGTAGCTGTTCAAACGTGTCATGGAGTTTTTGATACGCTTCGGAAAGCTCCTGCGAGGTTTTTTCCAGAATAAGCCGATGTTGCCGATCTTTTTTCGACAAAAAACCGATAACAAGAGCCAGCGCGTGGTACAGGAATATTTCGGCATACTGGTTGAAGGAGTAGACGGGAAATTGCGACCAATCACTCTGGATGTGCCAGATATACAGAAAACTGGCGAGAAAAGCTGCAAGAACTCCCCGGAGAGGTCCATACCAATAGGCCGCCAGTAGAATGGGAATATAATAGGCACGCTGATAAATTTCGTGTAGGTAACGATGCTCGGTGCTGGTTTCATAGTGAAAAAAAGACACTACGATGATGAGCGCTAAAATGGAGAAATATCTGAGAATATCCCGTGACCACCATCTCATCAAAACCACCCGCTTTCCAGGTTGCTCTTAGTTAATATTGCACTGTGCCATAAGCTAATAAAGACAATATTTGTTCAACCGGGCATCTTTCTCTCCTGTTTTGCCGTTTATATCAAATAACCTTTTATTATTTAGACTTTTGCCGTCATCTTCAGAATTTTTTCTTCAATCATCAATCAAAACATCAATCAAAACAGGACATTCAGCTTTCGGAGTCAGCGGATTTCTGTTTTGTGTGAAATTCAACAACATGGTGTTGAAAAATAAACAGAATTCATGGATTCATTGCTTTCCTAAATCATGCCCGGAGTCCGTATCACGGCTTGTTAATCTATATAAACAATTGAAATATTTACGTTTATACGTTTTGAAAATCAGAATACGACTCTGTTTTCAATTATTGGCCCCTGATTTGCGGTGATGTTCGAAGTAATGCCGGGAGGCTCAACATGAACTGGAATATAAAAATTATTACAATAACGATTGCGATTGCCTTCACAATTATGGCGGCGATTCCACTCAGATCCCAGGACATATCTTCCGCATCAGAGTTTTCCGCCGGCAACGCCCAACTGGCAGGATATATTGAAGAAGCGCTCACTCGCAATCCGGGAATCCGTCAATCTTTTGCCCACTACCAGTCAGCCCTTCAGCGTTTGCCGCAGGTGAGTTCGCTGCCGGATCCGATGCTGAAACTCACACAATACATTCGAAGTCCTGAAACAAGGGTTGGGCCTCAAACTACCATGTTGTCTCTTTCGCAGAAATTTCCGTGGTTCGGCAAGTTGAGCGACAAGGAGAAGATCGCTGCAAAAGATGCAGCCGTTTATCGATACATGCATGAAGCCAAGAAAGCGGATGTCATCCAAAAGGTGAAGCTTGCTTACCACGGCCTGGGCTATATAGATCGTGCCCTTGACATTACTAAAGAGGACATATCCGTTCTGGAACACTATGAAACGCTGGCTCGTGCCAGGTACCAACAGGGAGTCGGTCTGCAGCAGGCTGTTGTAAAACTTCAGGCAGAGATCACACGGGACCAGAGCCGCAGCTGGCCCAAAAAAGCTATTGGCCCGATGTCACAATCGGCGCCGGGTTTACCAATGTCACCGGCCGATCCGATCCTGCAGGGCTCCTGAATCCGCCCGATCAGAACGGGAAAAATATCTACAGCTTCTCAGTCGGAATCAACATTCCCATCCAGCGCAGAAAATATGATGCGGCCGTGGCTGTCGCGACCGAGGAGAAGATAGCTTCAAGGGAAGGCTATCGCGATGCCGTAAACTCCATGGAAGCTTCCATCCGGGCAATTGGATTCCGTATCGAGACGCTGGACCGCCAGATCTCCCTGTTCGGGAACACCCTGTTACCGCAGGTGGAGCAGGCGTTGCGTTCCACCGATGCGGCCTATTCTACAGGAGAGGTGGGTGTCCTGGAGCTTCTGGACAGCGAACGAGTGTTGCTGGATGTACGGTTGAGCCTTGAAAAATTCAACAGCGACTACTTGAAATCGCTGGCAGAGATGGAACGGGTGGTTGGAATCCCATTCGAGGAGAAGAAACCATGAAGTCAAAAAAGAGCGTCTGGATCGTTGTTGTTCTGGCGTTCCTGTTGGGAACCGCCCTGCCGACCGTTCTTATCTGGAATCCCGGCCAATGGAAATGGGCGAAGGATTTTACGGCCGGCCTGCAGGGTCCTGCGGGCGCCGAAGGCGAATCGGAAAAAACCCAGCTCTGGACCTGCGGCATGCATCCTCAGGTAATACAGGACGAACCCGGGCTCTGCCCTATCTGCAATATGAACCTGGTGCCGCTTAAAATGGAACCGACTCCGGCCTCTTTGAACACAGCGAAAGAGAAGAAAATCAAGCACTGGGTGGCGCCGATGGATCCCAACTATATCTCGGATAAACCCGGCAAATCTCCCATGGGGATGGATCTGGTCCCCGTGTACGAGGAGGAGGAGACTGAGGCGACAGGTATCCATGTCGATCCAAATTTCATCCAGAACTTTGCCGTGCGAACGACAGCAGCCGAGAAAGGTTCTATTCCAATCGTGATCCGTACTATCGGCGCGCTTGATTACAACCAGAAAAACATAATCTCCGTAAACACCAAGTTCGAGGGGTGGATAGAAAGGGCAAACGTGAATTACATCGGGGAACCGGTCAAACGTGGTGATGTACTGTTTGAAATTTACAGCCCTGCGCTGGTGACAACCCAGCAGGAATACCTGGCGGCTCTCAATTACCTGGAGAAACTCAGCTCGAAGGGAGACGAAGAAGCGGTCAAGCGTGCGAGATCATTATTAGAGGCAACTCGCGAGCGGCTCCATTACTGGGATATCACGGACGACCAGATTGAAGTATTGAAGAGCCGCAAAGCATCGATGCGGACTCTGAAGATACTCTCCCCGGGTTCGGGAATTGTGATTGAAAAGATGGGAGATTCACTTGAGGGTATGAAGCTGACGCCGGGCATGAATGTATTCAAGATTGCCGATCTTTCCAACGTCTGGGCCGAGATCGATGTTTTTGAACGCCAGATTCAATACCTCAAGCTCGGACAGAAGGCGGACATTACACTGGATGCTTTCCCGGGCAGGCATTGGACGGGGAAAATCACATACCTGAATCCAACGCTTGATCAAAAGACCCGCACTCTCACTGCTTATGTGGAAATAGAAAATCCCGATCGAAAGCTGCGACCTGAAATGTATGCGAATGTGGAAATCCGGGTGCCTGCCGTTTCGGGAGCCGTAAAAATACCGAGTGAAGCGATCCTGCACACCGGAGAGAGGAATGTGGTGGTAGTGGAGAAGGACAGAGGTTTCTTTGAACCTCGGGAAGTAACGCTCGGCGCAGAAGGGGAAGGGTACTCCCAGATTACAGGAGGACTCCGAGAAGG
>JARRLM010000163.1:0-5031 GCA_037386985.1 Acidobacteriota bacterium
GATTCATGGCGCCACTTCATTTCCGGCTCAAATATTCTTCGCCTATTTTGAAACCCGGCAATGTCTATTAAAATCATCGTATGGACGTCCATTTCCCTCCTAAAATGTGGGTAGGCACTTCAAGCTGGAGTTCCAAAGATTGGGGCGGATCCTTTTATTCGGAATCCATATCTCCTGCTGAGATGATTCGCGAATATTCACAGAAACTACCGACGGTTGAAATCGACGCCACCTGGTATCGCATGCCCAATGTGAGAATGGTTGAGGTCTGGAAGTCAAAGACACCTGAAGGATTTATTTTTTCGGCTAAGGTCCCGAAGATTATCACACACGAGAAGTATCTGGAGGACTGCGAATCCGAGCTGAATGAGTTCATCTCAGTAATGTCCCGCCTTGAAGACAAGTTGGGACCTCTACTGCTTCAATTCCCGTACTTTGCCAAGGGAATGAATCCGCGGGAATATGAAACCGGAGTTGACTTCGTAGGACGGCTGAAAACATTTGTCAAATTACTTCCAAAGGACTTCAGGTGGGTGGTTGAAATACGCAATACAAAATGGGTGCGTTCTCCGCTTCTGGACCTATTGCACGATCGACGCATTTCCCTGGCTTTTATTGATTACTACACAATGGATCCCCTGCATAAGTTGGCTCAAAGATCAGAAGTCTTCACCGCCCCATTTGTCTATGTACGTTTTCTGGGCAATCGTAAGAATATAGAATCACTTATAAAGAAGGCAAAAAAGGAAGGGCAACGAAGTCGTGAGTGGGGAAGCCTTATTATTGATCGAACGGAACAGATGAAGTTTTGGATTCAGCCTTTGCGGGATCTGGCAGGGAAGAATATCCCGACGTATGTGTATTTTAACAATCACTATGCCGGATATGCTCCTGGATCCGTTGAACTCTTAAGTCGGCTTTTTAGGCAATGAATGTATTCTAATCAATGGATGAAATAGCGCATTATGGGGCGCGTTGGCGTTCGCCGCTCCACCTCGAAAAAACCGGCTTCAATAAATGTGGAAGCTAGGCCGGTAAAGATCGACACGGTGTTTTTCTTTTCGCCACCCGAATCGATCGGATACCCTTCGACGATCTTCGCACCGCGTTGTCGGGCGAATCGGATTGCGGCTTTTAGCAATTGCCCCGCTAAGCCCTGACGCCGATGGCTGTGCGCGACATAAAAGCGCGTCACTGACCATACAGGTGAATCATCCACGCGTTTCAGAACATTCGAACGTTCCAGCGATGAATAGGCTTCGCGCGGCCCGATGGCGCACCATCCGATCGGATTGCCATTGGCGTAAGCCAGGATTCCGGGTTTTTGCCCTGCCATGATGATCTTCTTGATAGCGCGTTTGTTCCCGGCGTATTGCTTCTGGGAAAACTCCTTGCGGGATAGTCTCCACCACATGCACCAGCAGCCGGCGCACGCCCCGTTTGAGCCGAATAATTTCTCAAAGTCCTTCCAACGGTCCGACGTAACGGGATGGAATCGCAGTTTGTTAAGCTGTAGGACCATAACGGTGTCTTTCATCTAAATAGGGGACTGACGACGATATCTTATTGATTATGCAAGACATGAATCGAATTTGATACTCCAATTTGGACCTTAAAATAAAAAAACATCCCCCCGAATTTGATTTTAAGGGAAATAAATAGCCCGCCAGTGAAACATTCTCCTTGCAGTTCATTTGTCGAGGGGCAGGCGCAACCGCAAGCTCGCAGCCTGTTTTGAGTGAATGCATCTGCCTGAGGATCGGCCTCATCCTCTCGACAAAGGAGATACTCGATGCCGAGATCCGCGCGCATTCTTTTGCCGGACCACATCTATCACCTGACTCACCGTTGCCATAACGGCAGCTTCTTTTTACGCTTCGCCACAACTCGAAAAGCTTATCGCAAACGATTGTGGCAAGCAGTGCGCAGATTCAATATCCTAATGCTGAATTATTGCATCACCTCAAATCACACCCACCAGCTTGTCATCGTCACTCGACCTATAGACATCAGCGCTTTCATGCGCCACCTCGAGGGGGAGTTTGCCGCAGATTACAACCGCCGCAAGCATCGCCGGGGCGCGTTCTGGAACGAGCGCTATCACGCGACCGTAATTGAGGATGGCAGTCACTTCTGGAACTGCATGCACTACATCGATCTGAACATGGTCCGCGCCGGCGTTGTGGTTCATCCGAAGCAATGGGCCTGGTGCGGATACCAGGAAATTGCCGGGATTCGGCAGCGGTACTGCCTGATTGATCTGCGCCGGCTTCAGCAGATGGCGCCAATCCCCGATTCCACGGACTTCGCTGTCTGGTATAGCGCGGAGATGAATCAGGCGATGGCTAGAGCAACGGGACGCCGTGAAGCCCATTGGACGGAGAGCATCGCTGTCGGCGGCGAGGCTTTCGTTCGTCGCGTCGCTAAGCGGGCCAATGGCCGAAAGAGGTTTGATATCGATAAATCGGGAAACGGCTCCTGGTACGTACGCGAATCGGCGGCTGACTTCGGATCGCTCGCAAGTGATCCCGCTTGTTCCCCCGAAAGGTTAGAGTAAAAAAACACCCCCCATTTTTTGCTTCTAAGGCCTTTCAGGAGCATTCAAATCTGCATCATCCTCTCTGCTTCCAATAATTATCGTCGTCAGTCCCCTATCCTCAATTATCGTCGTCAGTCCCCTATCCTCGTCCCTGCCGTTCCGTCGTGAAATATGAGACGGTCTCCTTGACGTGAACAGGCAGGTTCACGAGAAAGGAGACCGTCATGAGAGAGTGGCAGAACCTCTCCCACGTTAAATGGTACTGCAGATACCATATAGTTTTTGTCCCGAAATATCGAAAGAAGGTAATTTTCGGGACGTTGCGAAAAGGTATAGGAAAGATTTTGAGACAGTTGTGCGATCAAGAAGGAGTGGAATTGGTAGAAGGGCACGCGATGATGGATCATGTGCACTTATGTTTGAGCATTCCGCCGAAGTATAGTGTGGCAAATACCGTGGGTTTTCTGAAAGGGAAGTCGGCCATAAGGATCCATCGAGAGTATCTTGGGAAGGATCGAAATTTCACGGGATACCATTTCTGGGCGAGAGGCTATTACGTCAGTACAGTTGGATTAGACGAACAAACAATTCGAGAATACATTCGTAATCAGGAGGAAGAAGAAAAAAGGCAGGAACAGCTGCCCTATGGGGGACTTCAGTCCCCTTCTTCTCCAAAGAAAGGGCTTTAGCCCTTTTCATCGGCGATAGGGCCCCTTGGGGGGCCCTTCATCATACCACCCGCTCAGCGGGTGGTAGCTGATTGACTGCTACCGTTTCATTCAGATTCGATTCCTAAATTTCTTCTAAGAATCACTTATCTCGCCTTACCCTGAGAAATGCTTATATGGCAAAAAGGTGAAAAAGTATGGAGGTTTTAATTATTGAGTGTCCAGGATTACCTTCCAGGATTAGCCTCAAAACCGCCAGCCGATCGCATCCAGGATTACCCTTCCAGGATTACTCTCAAAACCGCCAGCCGATCGCAATCTCACCGCTGGCCGCCACATAGCTTTTGGACATCACGCCCATCCGAAGTTGCGGACGAAAATATATGCCCTTCTTCGCCCGAAATGCTACCCCGGCACCAAGCCCCAGACCGACCGTTGCGGTGGATTCCCTTGTTCCGTAGCGGTATTCACGAGAACGGTTATTCCCGGCAAGAAAGCCTGCATCGAAGAATGGACTGATCATTCCGCGCCCCTGAATGCGCATGCCAATGCTGAACAGATCGGCGGACCGGTAACGGCCTGATGATTCGGGAGCCTGGAGATGGATGTACGTTCCAAACAGAGCATAGCGACTATCGCAGAAGATGCATGTCTCGAATCCAAACACGGCCCGGGTGTTCGACACATCTCCGGTGTACGAATAATCTCCCACTCCAGCCTTAACGCCCACCTCATACCGGCGTTCATCAGTTTGTGCCAATAACGGTGTGCAGAGCAGAAAGACACTTACACATGCGACCAACAACTTACGTGTCATAGCCCCACCTCAGATGAGAATGCTTATCAGTGCATTGCGTCTCAGCTTTTGATCCTTCTCACACAACTTCACTCCTGATCAGCTTTCACCGATTTGTCAGTGATTCCCTAATGAGCAACGTATTGCCGATCATGGACATACAATCCTGTCTGGAACTCAACTAACATGCTGTCTGGAGATTTTTTGTAAAGCTGGAGGCTATTATAAGGGAAAACATCCATACTCATTCATGTGGTCTATTTTTACGCGCTTGGCCGGGCTTATAAAGCAAGTGATTATTCATTAGCCTATCCACTGGCCCGGGGGCTGGGTGTCGGACTTACATGTATCGGTGCCTATTATTTACTCGATGAGAAACTGTCGATTGTAGGCATTACAGGCATTTGCTTGATTGTAACGGGCATTTTTGTAGTAGGCGCTTTCGGGCGAACGCAGCGAGATTCTATCAGGACTAAGGTCGGATTATTCTGGCCTTTGCTTACAGGCATCTTGATCGGCTTTTATTCCATTAATGACAAAGCAGGTGTGGGATATTTTTCACCGCTCTCTTTCTGTGCGTTCCTTTGCCTGGGCAGCATGTTAATTCTGACCCCTGTCGCCTTGAGACAAAAGCAGTCTTTATCTGAAGAATGGCGAGTGAATAAGAAAATGATTTTGCTGTCGGCAATTTGTAATCTCGGCGCTTATCCCCTGGTTCTTTTCGCCTTTCAGATGGCCAAAACGGGCTATGTAGTTGCTGGCAGGGAAATGTCCATCATCTTCAGCGTGCTGATCGGTGCAATTTGGCTTAAAGAATCGAAGCTTGCCGTTCGTTTGACAGGCGCTGCAGCCATACTATGCGGGGTGGTCTTGATTACCTTTTCCTGAATTCTACAATTATCCAATAAGAACCCACGCCTCACCGCAAAATCCGTTACCGAATGCCGGACGGCACATTACATCCATAATGAGCTATAATGCCCTCTAAGGGATAAGAAAATGGGCTTCCTGGTTGGCTTATTAGTGTC
>JARRLM010000164.1:0-2685 GCA_037386985.1 Acidobacteriota bacterium
CCTCCCGGCAGAGCCAGGACATTGAGTGCATTGGCCAGCCCGTCGTAGTCCCCGTTTGCGAGCATGGTGTTGAAGCTTTGAAACCAGCCGGGGGAAAACGCCGGCAGTCTGGAGGCACGACCTGCGGAAGCCCTCAACGCTTCGCCTGCGGATAAGTCTTCGCCGATAGGATCCGAGACCCCTCCGCCAAGCACTAAACCGGCCATCAGATCATCCAGCAGCTCAGGGTTCTCGCCCTTTCGAGCATCGTTGAATGCTTCCAGCAGTCCGTTCGTCAAAAAGTTGGGCATGTTGAGATTCAAGGAGCTGAAATTCTTGCGCGTCAGGGTGCCGATATAGCGCAGGTCCACCGTCAGATTCGAGGTCACTTGGCGCGTCACCGCAGCCGTGATGTTCTGAACGTACGGGTGCTTGTAATCGGACGCGAAGGACGCGATATTCTGCTGGCGGTCGTAAAGCGTGAACTCGGTGAATCCGGGCGCCACGTCTTCAGGCAGTGGAATCCCGTTGAAACTTTGCAGATCCTTGAATCCGAGATACGCGCTTCCTTCCGGGGGATCTCTATATGTATTGAGATAACTCAATCCGGGCGCCCGGATTGACTGTTCAATGCTACCGAAGTTTCCGTTTATTCCGATATAGCTGATCTGGTAGCCGCCCCGAATTGTGGTTTTGCCTTTGCCGAACCAGGGCAACTGGTAGGCAAATCCGATAGCGGGACCGATATTGTTGGTGTCTGCAGAGTAGAGCTGCAGATCCGGGTTCGGCCCCCCGGGCCCGATCGATTGCAATGTAACCAATGCGGTCGGATCGGCCGTGGCGCCCGTCACAAACCAATTTTCGAAACCGATGGTGGGCCCGAATATAGCATTGCCGCCAACCGTTTGAGTTGTAACCAATCCGGTGGTCAATCCGTTTGTCTGGGACGGTACTCCGAAGTAGTCGTAACGCACACCCAGGTTCAGGGTGAGATTGCTCGTCACCTTCCAGTCGTCTTTGAAGAAAAACGAAAATTCTTTCTGGATGGTGTCGCGTACCATGGCTGATTCGGTCAGGGGATCGTTAAAGACGGTATTATTGATGTCGTTTATGAACCGCCACTGGTGGATCCTGTCCCCGGATCCGGTCTGGAAAACCAGCAGATCTCTCAGCGCACGCTGATTGCCGCTGTTGCCGCCGGCGCCTGCGAGATTTCCGACTACATGGTCGAAAGTATTCGGTGTAGCAACGGATCCTTCCCCGCCGTGGATGTAGGGCCAGGGATTGTGGCCGACAAAGAAATTCCCGGTCCACATTTCCCGTACCTTGGACGACTGGCGCCGGAACTCGCCGCCTAATCGAATGGAATGCGAACCGCGGGTCCATGTTACGGTGTCTCCGAATGTCCACCTCGGGCTTGTATCCGCTATGGAAGCAGCCAGGTTGCCGCGGCCCCCGTAAAAGTTGCCATTCTCAGAGTCTGCGGCCCAGGTGAATGCTCCCATGCCCGGTCCCACGACGACCTCCTGGCCGTCAGCCGTCACCATACCGAGCGAACGGTAGATTTCCCGGACCTTCTCACCCGTATTATTGTCAGGGTTGTTGTAGGCCGCGAAGCCGTTGGTTCCTGTACGGGACATTCCGAAACGGAATTCGTTCAGCAAATTCGGCCTTAACGTGGAAATCAAACTCGCCGTAAGGACCATAGGCTTTCTGAAATTATGGCCTCCAAAACCATCCGGTGTCTGGAAGAAGTTGTTGTCCGCGTCGTCTCTTTCCCAGCTCCAGGATCCGCTAAGCCGGTGGGCATCGGTAATAATGTGATCGACGCGCACATTGATCTGTTTCCGATAAGTATCCTCACCGATACCGAACCGGTTGTCGGCGCCCTTCAAAGTTCGCGGATACTTATAGCCCGCAGTATTCAGGCCGTCGCCTCTCTCGTAGTTGTTTATCGGATAGAGGGTGCCCATGAAGTAATCGATAAACCCGCTGGGGTCTCGTACCGGACGATTGGTATCCCATGGATCAGGGTTGACCCAATCCGAGGACTCGCTGAACGGCACGCCCGCAATCTCCAGGTTCGAACAGTCCGTATCCAGCGTGTCAAGATTGGTGATAGGGCCCCAGACGCTGGCATACCGCAGAATGCCGTTGTGTGGACCGCTGTCGGGATCGGCAGGATCTGCGTAGGGTGGCGGGATCGGATTACCCGCGAAATCCACCGAGGCATAACGCGGCGTGCTGCCCGTTTCGAGAAGTTGCAGCGCATTGCCGTTATTCCAGTCATCATAGAAACGGAAAACGCCTCTCTGGGCGCAGGGCGTCATCGTCAGCAGGTTCATGTCCGTACGCATCTTGGCGATCTGGCCGTCATACATGGCAAAGAAAAAGGTCTTGTTTTTGACGATCGGCCCGCCGACGCTGATCGTGTACTGGTGCTGGTTTCTCCATGGAGGGGCGGCCCCTACGCGGTTCTGCTCCCAGGTGTTCGGATCAATCGCCGTATTCTGGGCATTCCAGACCAGGGATCCGTGGTAATTGTTCGTGCCCGATTTGGTCGTAATCTGCAGCTGCGCGTTGCCTCGCCCGGCTTCGGCATCGACGGGAGCCAGAATCATGCGGAACTCCCCTACGAGATCCGGATTAACGCGAGTGGCGGCATTGAGGCCGGTCGGCCAGCGCACGTCATTCACCGTTACTCCG
>JARRLM010000164.1:2831-9601 GCA_037386985.1 Acidobacteriota bacterium
ATATGGTGTTATCGGTCAAAACCACTCCCGACATGACCTTGACCAGGTCGAGAGCATTTCGATTGACCTGCGGCAGTTCCTCCATGGTCTCTTCGCTCAGCACGTCACCAACGGAGGAACTCGATTCCAGCACTATTTCTTTTGCCGAAGTTGTAACCTCCACCTGAGTGGCTATGGCAGCGACTTCAAGAGTGAAATTCAAACGGCGCTGCCCGGAAGCCTGAAGTTCGACATCCGTAAATATCTGCTTCTGAAAGCTCTCCAGCTCGGCAGTCACCGTATAGACACCCGCCATCAGGCTTGGAAAACTGTAGGCACCGGCATTGTTCGACAGGCCGGTCGTTACAACGCCAGTCTTGCTATTGGTTACCGTGATCGTAACGCCGGGAAGTACGGCATCCGAAGAATCGGTAATCGTTCCGCTTAATGAAGCATTTGTTTGCGAAAATACATTGGCGGATAGTGTAAAGCACAGCAGTAAAGCTGTTAAGGCAAGCGCCTTCCTCATGACTGATTCCTCCTCCCTTATTAGGTGAAGCCTAAACTTAATGATCTCTAGCTATTAATTTCGAAAAATGGGGATGAGTTTCATTGTCTCATCACTGAATAAATCTTTATGAAAATTATGATTGCGTTCGATCGGATTCACTCACCTTATCTTGAACTGAGTCGATCAGCTTAATTTATCTTTTACTCTTATAGTTGTAGCGATGCTAATTAAAGGTATCAGGCTATGTCAACAGAAAAATTTTTTTCACAGGCGATCCGGGATCCTCGCCCATTGCCCTGATTTACAATCCGAAAATGATAATCAAACGCAACATTTGGGGGTTGTGGCTGCCGTCCCCATGCTTTTTTCAGCGGCCGGCGCCGGCCTTTGTGAGGGTAGCATCCCTTACCGGCTTCGTGATATGGGCCAAGGGCTTATAAATCCCTCGCTGATAACCCGAAAGGGTTATGGTATATCCGGGGATACCGCCGGCTACGATGATATGGGAGTTTTCCGGCGGAACTTTGGTATTTTCCTCAAGGTATGCCTGCAGGCTTTCCCGGGTATAGCCGAGTCGCGAATGCAGTTCCTGTGCGATTTCCGGGTTGAGGACCAGAATATGTCGCTGGGGGCGGCGGCTCTCAGTCCACCGCTCTATGACGCTTTTCAAAATCGCTTCCGGAGTCACCAGGGCCACCGCCCCGCCGCCGTAAATGGATAATCGGCCGCCGGGACTGTAGCCTCCCACCACGTCAAGGGTAACGCAACTGTCTTCGACTTAGAAACCCGTGCTGACGTGATAGGGTTCCCAGGGTCTAAGTTCCTGGTTTTCCGCGATGACTAGAAAGGTATGCGGCGAGGCCCGGCCCACCAGCGCCATGTCGTTCACGCCGGGCCAGAGATGACCCATATTAATCATGGACATCCGGACGGCGCGCCCGATGGTGCTGTTGGCCCGGTTGCCGTAGCTCCAGAGTCCCAATCCCGGATTCATGCCGATTTCTTTGACGATAGGCCCGCTCATCGTGATCACTAGGTTGAAGGAACCTGTGGAGGTAAGAAAATGCAACTCGTCGAAGCGTTCATCTGCCAGCCCCTCGATCACGGCGATAATCACCGGCAGGTATTCCGGCTTGGCCCCGGCCATTACTGCGTTAATGGCGATCTTTTCCACCGTGGCCATCCCGTTGCGGGGAGAAATAGTACCGATCTCTTCCTCCGGGGAACGGCTGGTTCCTGTCAACATCCACTCAACGCGCTCCGGCGTGGCCGGCAATATCGGCAAACCATCCGACCAGCGCTTTTCCAGGAACAACTGGTTGAGACTTTCAATGGCCGTTTCCAGAGACTCGCCTGTGACCCTGATAGTCTTAGTATGCGCCGTTTTCGGTTTGGGTTTGGTCTCTTCCCCCGTGATCGGGCTGGTCAGCATTTCGATCATGGTATCGAGAGCGGCCTCCGCCACAGGCTTCGCTCGTTCCTTTGTTATCCTTTCACTGTAGTATTTATCCGCCGGCAGCCCGATGATTCTCAGCTTGGGCACTCCGTTGTCTTCAGCTGAAAAACGGGCGTCCTCAAGAAACTGTGAGGTGGTGAGATAAACGGTGGGAACTCCCAGCTTTTCCAATCTTGTGGAACCGGCGCCGCCGGCCCAGGTACAGGATCCTCAATCGCCAACCCCATATAGGACGGTATCGACCTCTTTCGCGATTTTGGCCGCTCTCTCGTCTCCCAGGTCAAAAGGACCTTGATACCGCAGTATGTTTGCCGTGGGAAATTTTTCCTTGAGGAGTTCGTCCACTCCGTCCCAGAAATTATCGCCTCCCGCCTTTCCCAGCCAATAGATTCCAATCCTTTTGCCGGAAAGCTCCTTGACACGGGGAGAGGGTGGAAATGACGGTGGCGGAGGAATCTCTCCAAGGGGATTCATTACCTCCAGTGTGACACTGTCCGGTGGCGCGGCTTCCAAGGAAAACCATCCGGGCATTAGCAACACTCCAACTATCAGACATGGTATTAGTCTTTTCATGCGCTGCTCCCTTCCATTCCCTGAGTTATATTCATTAAGGTTTACGTTTTCTCCGGATTCGGGCTGCTGACTCTCTACTTTTCGCCGATCCCGAAAAGATGATGCTGCGTGCGAATAACGAGCATGCCGGATGAGACGGCCGGAGTCGCCAGGCAAACTTCACCCATCGAATTCAAAGCAAGCAGTTCATAGGTCGGCCCTGCCTTGATCACATATATTTCCCCGTCCTCGCTGGTCAGATAGATTCTGCCATCGGCCGCTATCAACGAAGCTGTAAAAGCTCCGCCCACGCCTCCCATACGCTCCTGGTAGACTCTCTCACCCGTCTTGGCTTGGTAGCAGCTCAAGATGCCGTTATTGGAAACAACATACAGATAATCCCCATAAACGATTGGGGTGGGTATCTCCGGTGCGCCCCTTTCTTTTCTCCAGGCAACGTAGGGACCGGAGTTCTCTCCCTCAGCCGGCGTGATGTCGCCGCTGCCCCCCGGCCGGATGGCGAACATCGGTCCCTCCGAATGAAAGCCGCTGAAGAAATAGAGCAATCCATTGGCTTCGAACGGGGTGGGAATCGATTGCCTCGATGTTCCTTTGAGGCTCCAGAGTTTCTTCCCGGTCGTCGGATCGTACCCTATCAATAGATCCGTTCCATTGGTCACGAGTTCGGTGCGTGTTCTACCTTCGTAGACGGTAGGCGTGGACCACGAAGTAATCACATCTCGCGGCGTGGACCATACCTTTTTTCCGGTTTCCAGGTCGAAAGCCGCGATAAAAGATCCCTCGTTGTGATCCGCCTGCACAATAGCCAGGTTTTTATAAATAATCGGCGAGCTGGCGACTCCCCATCCCATCGGGTGAACCATTACCCCGAGGTCCCGGCTCCATTGCAGATTCCCCTCCATGTCGAAACAGTAAAGCCCCTCGGAACCGAAGTAAACGATAACGTATTTTCCATTGGTGGCGGGCGTCTGCGATGCATGGCTGTTTTTGGGATGCCGTTTGTTCTTGGGAATCCCTTCATGAACAATCTTCTCCCATCGGATTTCACCGCTTTTTTTATCCAGGCAGTAAAGGCGCCAGGACTGACGGTACATGTCTTTTGACGATGTAGCGGCTTCGGCTCCCATGAGCGCGAAAGCCCGACGGAAATCGGGATTGGGATCGCTGCTGATTACCGTGGCGACAAAAATACGATCTTCCCAGATGATGGGACTCGAGTGGGAAAGCCCCGGGATCGGCGTCCGCCAGAGGATGTTCAGAGGCTGGTCGATATCCCATTCGATCGGCGGATTGAGACCGTCGGCCAAGCCTTTGGCTTCGGGGCCGCGAAGTGAAGGCCAGTTCTGGGCAAACACACATGATGCGAATAAAAACAGCCATGTGCTCAAGAATACTCGTTTCCTCATTGCAGTCTCCATTGGAGTCATTGCAACCTGATAAGAACCGCTGGATCATGAATTTCACAAATTCGCGATTGTTGTCTCCTTTGCCTGTGCAACCTGTTAAAACCGGATTCGCTGGTAAACACCCGCCAAATTATCACTCGCTCGAATCTTGTTCCAAAGCGAAAACATAGATCCCATGGTGATCCAGTGGAGGTTTGAATTGCGGGGTTTTCTGCAACAGCGCGGAGGCTCCCCGCGAATCACCGGTAAATACTGCGATGTACTGTTTTCCCTTGACGGCATAGGTAATATTGCTCACGGAGACGGTGCCCCCCAGGATCGCTTCCCAGAGGATTTTCCCGGTTTCTGCATCGAATGCCTTGAATCGTCGGTTCAGGTCACCCCAGAAAACCAGATCGCCGGCCGTTGCCAGGATGGCTCCGTTTCCTGGAGCCGGCCCGGTATCAAACTGTTGGATCTCTCCGGTGGCCACGTTCAATTTGGCGAGGGCCGTGAAGGGAATTGGATCATCCAGGATCGACAGTTGCCTCAGGCTACGGTTGGCCCCAGCCTGTTCCGATCCCGGAATGGGCACGCTGAGGCGTCTTCCACCCTCGGTGATATCGAGGCAGCTATCGATGTAGGGAATGTACAGGGAGTTGGTCTTGGGATTGTAGGCCGGCGGCCAGGGGCTTCTGGTATTAAAGTAACAGACGACGGTGCGGTCACCCGGTTCGCTCAGGAGCTGGTATTCATTGAGATACGTCTGACCGGTGCGCGCGTCGATCTTTGAGAGATAGAATTCGGGGATCCGGTGCGGGAATGGCGTGCCCCACAGAAACTGGCCGGTGACGCGATCCAGAGCCCACATGCCTCCCGGCTCTCCCACCGAAATGATGATATCTTTGACTTCATCCCTTGCAATATCTGGGTTGATCCAACGCAGGAATCTCCGTTCGGGCTTCAGTGGGGTGCTCAGCAGAATTCGCTCGTAGGAGTGATCGGCTCCCCAATCGTCTCCCGGCAGATGCTGGTAATACCAAACGAGTTCACCGTTGTCGGCCTTCAGCGCGACGGTCGAATTAGTGTATAGTTCAGCGGGCGCAGAATTTGCTACAGCGTCCGCTGAATTTCCACACCTCTTTCCCCGTTTTCGCATCGTAGGCCGCAATGTGGCAATCGGCCCTCGATCCCGCACCTCCGCGTCCTGTAAGCACCTTGCCCTCTACAACCATCAAACCCGAGCTGTGCTGCACCGGCCCGGCCCGGGTTTCCCAGCGCATTGTGCCGGTGGAGGCGTCCAGGGCTGCCAGGTAGCCGTCCGGGGCGGAATAGAACAGGAAATCCTCATAAATGGCAAGATTGTTGAGACTGGAGGCGCCGCCTTCCGACAGATCCCCCGTGCTGCGGCGGTATTCCCAAAGCAGCTTCCCGTTGGTGGCATCGAGCGCCTGGACGGCATTTGCCGAATTGAGGGTGTACATAATGCCCTGGCAGACAATGGGTATACCTTCGCTGGTGCCTGCCGCAAGTCCTCGCGTCCAGACCAGGCGGAGCCGGTTCACATTCTGTCGGTTGATCTGATCAAGGGGACTATAGCGCTGGGCGTTGTAAGTCCGGCTGAACATCAGCCAATCGCCCGGATCGGGATTCAAGAGCATCTGCCGCGTAACTGGGGTGAAGTTTTCGATCGGGCGCACAGCCTTCCTGGCGGGACGCTTCGGTAGTTTTTTTATTTGCGCGAGTGCCGGCAAGGCGATTATTCCAAGAACAGCCAATATTGCAGCCAATAAGGATCTGATCACGAGTCTTCTCCATCTCGGCATAAAAATGGATTTTTCTCAGGTAAGGGCTAAAAACGCCACGTCCTATCCAAGCTCCATTGAGATTGCTTGAAGTTCGCTCTATTCTACTCCGTTGCCGCGCAGTGTCAAGATAAGCTGAATTGATCGACAATGGATGGATGAAATCTACAGCTGTTTCTGAAGGTTAAGAATCTTTGCTGAACCCTGATTGTTGCTTATTAATAAGCCGGCTCTTCCGGCCATCCGATTGTTTCGTAGCTTTTGCCATACTCAAAATATGCCTGGATCCAGACCACGAGGCCATTGTTCATCCTGAACATGTGAAAATCAGGCCACATATTATTGAAGAGGACATAGGCCACAACGACCCCTTTTTCCTCATCCACCAGAAATCTCCGGGGACCGTGCGTTTCGGTCATGTCCTCAAAACCCTCCGGGGAGCAGTCATGCCTGGGCATTGGAACATCCTGGTTCATTCCTCCTCTTGTTGTTATCGCACCATTTTCCCAGCGATCGCAGAACCCGGAATATGCCAGATCGGAGACTTTCCGCTTCTCTTCCTTGACGAATAATTCAAAATAATCATCTGCCGCGGCAATCATGGCCAGGCGGGAGCTCCGTTGCTCGGGCGGAAGTATGTTCCAGTCCTGATCCTTGGTAGCCAGGATGGCCGGGACATCCAGGACCTGCGCCCCACGGACAACAATAGCTTCTATCTCGGAAATATTATTTTCTTCGACTTTGAGCCGAACGCCGTAAAGTATTGGCTTCGGGTTGTCTTTTTCATCCATTACTGCCTGCGTATGTGTCCCGCATTTCTGTGTATCGACCATTCCGCGTTTGAAGGTTGTTTTAAGAACTGTTTCCCAGACACCGTTTCCTACGGGGACTTCTATCCCGTTTTCTGTGTATCTCACGTTGGAAGCAAGCGGCGCGCTGGTAGGACTATGCGCTTCAAGAGCTGAAAAGAATTTATCTGTGATGCTATTGAGGTTTTCGCGTGTACATTCATCAGTTTGTGCGATTGCGGCCGTATTGATTCCCAATGCTAAAAACCAGAT
>JARRLM010000165.1:0-637 GCA_037386985.1 Acidobacteriota bacterium
CCCAATACCCCTCTCTTTCAAACAGAATCCCTGATAAAAATGTTGCCAGCCCGATGCCAAGCTGGGAAAAAGAGTTTTTCAGGGCGATAAACATACCTCTGGATGGTGCAGACACAATTTCCGTGAAAACCGCTTCCATCGGCCCCTGGCGAAAAGCCGCAGAAACGCTGATGATGAAAAAGAGGACGAACAGGGATAGGCCCCAACCCAGGTTGGGGAGAAAAAGAAGTGCCAGCGCAAGAATGACACTGCTGATACAGAATTGGAACCGTTTGCCTACACGGTCGGCAATGGATCCGGCTACAGGAGAGGCCATAACGGCCGCGGCTCCGAAAACAAGAAAAACGAGCCCCGCCTTGCTGCTTGAAACAGCAAAGGAATCGGACAACCATTTCCCGAGAAAGGAAATAAATCCCATCATCCCTGCAGATGCGAAAAAGGAGCTTATCAATGCTCCGATGGTGCTCCTCCCTTTCATAAAGCCGGTATATGTGAAAACAAATTTCGATAATGCCTTTTCTGCTTTTGAAACGTTATTCCGCCTGACCTGGGGCAGCAGGAGCCCTGTTCCGATTAACACGACCAAAGAGATGCCCCCCATCATCCCGAAAACCGAATTCCACCCGAACCTGTCCCC
>JARRLM010000165.1:683-8101 GCA_037386985.1 Acidobacteriota bacterium
CGACTCTGCCCCAAAAGAGGGCATGAAATCCCATTGCCGAAAAGGATATCCAGGATCCGACAGAAAAAAGAATCAATCCGCACTGCAGTCCAATTTTACGGCCGAATATATCGGAGAGCGGCCCCCACACCAGTACGGACAGCCCGGCGCAAACGGCATACCCCGTGAAGAGCAAACCCATATCCGAGGATGCTTTCCCAAAACTTTCCTGTATTAAGGGAAGCAGCGGGCTTAGGACCTGGCTGTCGGCAACACCAAGGAAGAGTATGGTAAAGAGACAGGCTACTACTTTGAAATCCTTATTGGAGCGGTGAATGGGCATGCATGAACTATTCAAAATGCTTTATTTGTAAGCGTTCCGCAGCGATATCGGTTAAATCCACGACGGATGCGGCAGCGACTCCCATAGCAATAGCTATTGTTTCGCTGATTTCTTCAGGGGAGGCTCCGAATTTTTTGGCTTTTTTAATATGACCGTTCAAACACCCTTGGCATTTAAAACCGAGTGAGGCCGCAATGGCTATGAGCTCTTTAGTTTTTCTGTCAATTTTCGATCTTTTGTAGGTTGCCTGGTAGAAATCAAAATATATTTTCTTCATTCGATCTTCCACCATTGTATAGGATGGCCAGGCGGATTGTGGATCAGGAGTCACTATCTCCTTTTTGGGCATTTTATCGGGCTTCTTCATAGGGTTCCCCGTCCTTTTCTGAGTTCAGTCCTAAATATTAGGGATAGTAGCATTAATAAAAACAGGACTCAACGATGCTGATTTTCAACGCTATATTGGTTCAGCCTCAATTCCGATGTTGTGTTTCTTAAATATGTAAATTCTTGTAGAAATATAGGTTACAAGTGTTTTTCCATGACCCAGGCATCTTCGATGGGATTCGAATAATAATCGATCCGTGTGCCGGTTATCCGGAAATCATACTGGTAGTAAAATTGAATCGCTCTCTGATTGGATTTACGAACCTCAAGAAAACACCGGTTACAACCTCGCTTTATACCCTCTGAACACGCTGTTTCCATCAGTTGCGTACCAATGCCCAGACGTTGCCATTGCGGGAAAACTCCCAGTTTAAGAATCTCCAGGCTTTCCTGTAGAGAACGAGCAAGAAAAAACCCAATCAGAGAATCCAGATCGTTAGATTGCAATGAAATGGCTTTGCAACCAAAATATTCAGGTAATATTCAGGTAATTCATTAAGGAAACGCCGATAATTGTCTTCTCCCCAAAAAGAAAGCTGAACCATTTCCACCAGGGGTTTCAGGAGAGGTGCATCTTCGGGAGTGAGAGGGATCAGAGAATAATCCGCAGTCATGTCAATGGTCCCGGCCCCTTTTCTTAAGTGCATCAGGAGGCCTGATATACAGGGGTTCACACTGAATGTATTCCCCGGATCGCCATCTGCGCTTAACCGTGATCGCCCGCCGTCCAATGCCGGCAGCCAGATAAAGATCTATTTCCACGGGAAGAGGCCCGTTTATCCCTGAATTTTTCGACGTCCGGTTTATACAGAGTTCATAATCACCGATCAGGTACATACGCCTGTTCTTTATGAAGCGTTTCAAGTCGGCAAGATACATAAGTGACGGTTTGTTCACCACTCGAATCTTCCCGTCTGCGCTTTTGTATTCTGCAAAATATACCTGTTCTCTTTGGGCGTTCAGCAGGACACCTACGTTACTGTTTAAAAATCTTGCCTTGTATGCAAGGGCTTCCAACCCGGAAATTCCCGCGAAAGGAATCGACAGGCTTTGTGCTATGCCCAAACCCGTAGCTATTCCGATTCGGATTCCCGTGAACGATCCGGGGCCGATTCCCACAGCCACCAGGTTCAGATCCTGCAGGGTCCAACCCACTCCCTTCATCAGGAAATCGATAGAACGGACAAGGGTATTGGAATGATTCTGGAGACGATACAGTTTCAACTCGGCGTGCAGTTGCGACCCTTCAAGAAGTGCGACACTTCCTCGATGTGAAGATGTATCGAAAGCCAGGGTTTTGGGAGGATTGGAAACACGCATGCTCATTGACAATATCAGGCAGCGAATTATATACTTCGCCTCCTCCGTTCACAAGTATAGGCATCCAACTCTGAAACCGATTTGAAGGGAGAAGGATACCGATTTAAGATAAACAGGCCAACATTGTAACATACATCGTAATGCAGCATCCCGTAAACTACGAAGACCTATAAGTTCGAGTGCGACACGCTCACATCGTCTTTCAGCTTTGAGAAGAGGATAGAATGGAAGACCTCACTCCCATGATGAAGCAGTACCATGAGGTCAAGCAACGCTTCCCTGGAAAGCTCGTGTTTTTCCGTCTGGGCGATTTTTACGAGATGTTTTTTGATGATGCTGTCCTTGCATCCCGTGAACTTGAAATCACTCTCACATCCAGGAATAAAGACAAAAATGGCGCACCGATTCCCATGTGCGGAGTTCCCCATCATTCTGTCGACGGCTACATCGCCCGATTAATGAAAAAGGGATTCAAGGTTGCTATCTGCGAACAGGTGGAGGACTCCAAATTAAGTAAAAAGCTGGTACGTCGAGAGGTGACAAGGGTTCTAACACCTGGGACTGTACTGGAAGAAATACTTCTGGAGCCTAAAGACAACAATTACCTCGGATGTCTTTATAGAACAGAAGATGGTGTGGGTTTGGCGTTTATGGATCTATCTACCTCAGATTTTCTCGCCACCGAATTCTTTGGCGACGGGGCCTGGGAAAAATCGCTGGATGAATTTACGCGCTTCACACCGAAAGAGATTGTCCTGCAGGAAAGTTCGAGCGAGGAAATTCAGGCACGACTTTCCAGAGAATGGTCAGACAGGTGGGTTTCAAGTCCTCTTGAAGACTGGGTATTTAACCAGGACTATGCCCATCGTTCCCTACTTGAACATTTCAGTCTGCCCAGTCTTGACGGATTGGGTGCATCCGGTCATTCTTTGTCCCTCTGTGCTGCAGGAGCGCTTATTCACTACCTTAGGGAAACGCAACTTACTCATCTGGGCAAGATCGCCACTCTGCGCTTTTTCGAACCTTCCGAATTCATGAAACTCGATGCCTCAACCGTTACGAACCTTGAGTTAATCAAGACTCTGGATGGATCCAGGAAGGGATCTCTTTTCGATCTTCTCGACAGAACTCAAACCGGCATGGGTGCACGTCTTTTAAAATCCTGGCTGCTTTTGCCCATACTGGATTTATCGGAACTTCATTGCAGGCAGGATTCCGTCGCCGCTTTTATCTCCGACATCCAAACTCTCGATAGATTCAGAAAAAAACTAGGTGAAATCCACGACTTGGAACGCCTCATAAGCCGGGTTATGGCTGAAGTCTCAAATCCACGTGAAATGCTTGCATTAAGGGATTCCCTAACAGCCATTCCATCGATCCGGGATATGCTTCTCGCATATCCCTCCCAACGACTTTCACAAATTCGAGAACAGATGGATCCACTTGAAGACGTTGTCGAGTTGATAGAAAAGTCTATTTCAGACTCTCCTCCTGCGTCCGCCAACGAAACCGGGATTATCCGCACCGGGTATTCCAAAGAATTGGATGAGCTGCGCGACATTCGACAAAGCGGAAAGGGATACATCGCTTCCCTGGAAAAAAGGGAGCGGGAAAAAACCGGAATACAAAATCTCAAGATAAAATTTAACAACGTATTCGGATATTTCATCGAGGTTACAAAATCCAATCTTTCGCTTATCCCCGACCACTACATGCGCAAACAGACACTGGTGAACAGTGAGCGCTTTGTAACGGAAGAACTCCAGGAATATGAAGAAAAAGTTCTTAGAGCGGAAGAACGGATTGCTTATCTGGAAAAAGAGATCTTCATCCAGTTAAGAAAGTCCGTAGGTCTCGAGGGGGAACGGATCCAAAAAACGGCCCGTCTCATCGGTGAACTGGATGTTTACGCTTCCCTTTCGGAAGCCGCTCTGAAAAATGGCTATATTCGGCCTGAGCTGACCGAGGAAGACGAAATATACATACGCCAGGGCAGACACCCGGTTGTTGAAATACAGACCCGTCCGTTTATCCCAAACGATCTTTTCTTGAATTGCGGCACGGACCAGTTGATCCTGCTGACAGGACCGAACATGGGCGGAAAATCGACCTATCTGCGTCAAACAGCCTTGATAGTGATTCTGGCTCAAATGGGATCTTTTGTCCCGGCTAAGGAAGCACGTATCGGCTGTGTCGACCGGATATACACGCGCGTGGGCGCTTCAGACAATCTGGCAAAAGGCCGTTCCACGTTTATGGTTGAAATGATCGAAACAGCCAATATCCTGAACACGGCCACAAATCGCAGCCTGATTCTCCTGGATGAAGTGGGACGGGGTACCGCTACATTTGACGGCCTCTCTCTGGCCTGGGCAATTGCGGAGTATCTGGTCCTGCATGAAGGTTTGAGAGCAAAAACCCTTTTCGCAACGCATTATCATGAGCTAACCAAAATGGCCTCCCTCCATTCAGGAGTAAAAAACTATTGTATGGCGATTCAGGAAGCAGGCAGGGAAATTGTCTTTCTTCGAAGGGTAACGCCCGGCGTTGCGGATAAAAGTTATGGTATTGAAGTTGCACGGCTGGCAGGAATGCCTCGTGGAGTGCTGGCCCGGGCGACAGAGATTCTGGAACGTCTGGAGAGAAAAGACATAGATTTAACAGGACGCCCAAGGAGACGATCTACAGAGGAAGTTCTGGATGAAATACAAAAACATCTTTTTAACTGAATCGGAATTAGGGAATATGATACATATGGATAAGGATTTCCCGCTGTTTTCCAGACACTTCGGATTTGAAGTCCACTCCCTCGTCAATTTCGTCGGCGGAGGGGGAAAGACGGCTTTGATCCATAAGCTAATGAAGGAATTCATAGGACAGGGGCATGTACTCTACACGACCACAACCAGAATACATCCTCCGGATTCCAGTGAGGAACTTGTAGTTATTTCCAGCGACAACCTGATGTTATCAAAGATGCTTATCGGGCAGGTGGCTCTCAAAAGCACTGAACGCAATTATAAAATTGTCGTTACACAGCACTTCATGGAGCCTGATCTGTTAAAAGGGGTTCCTGCGAATTTCCTTGAATCGATAGAACGGGACCGGTTTATTATTTTTCTGAATGAAGCGGACGGGTCCGCAAGATTTTCCATAAAACTACCCAGAGAGGGAGAGCCGGTTCTTATGGAACATGCAGAATATCTGGTTCCCGTCATAGGCATCGATTGCCTTTATAAGCCATCGGGCCCGGATACACTTTTCCGATGCGAATCGCTGTCAGAACAATTCTCGATTCAGAAAGGAGAAATAATCACACCGGAGCTGGCCTCACGTGTTCTCATGCATCCCAAGGGCGTCTGTAAGGACTGGGGAGAAGGGATGGTCATCATCCCCTTTATCAATAAGGTAGATTCCCCCCAACTGGACCCGGATGCCCGATTGCTCGCTTCGCATATCCTGAACAGCGCAAATTTCCCCGTAAGCCATGTCATCTATGGAAGTGTCCAACATGGAAGAATCAACTCCATATCCGATAAATCCCAGGATTGATGAAGGATTTGGATTTCTAGAATTTGGTATCTTCAAATTCCGATCTTCAATTATATGATGAAAACCGCCACCCATCTGACAAGCAGGGAAAACCCTCTTCTGAAAAAAATACGGCTTCTGGTATCAGGCTCGGGAAGAGCACCGGAAGAACTGGTAGTTGCAGAAGGCAATCGCGTCCTGCACGAGGTGAGCCAATCCGGACGCGATATTGAAGCCGTTGTTTTTTCCGAAAGCTTCGGCCGTGAAACCCACGAGCGGGTTCTGCTTGAGGATTGGCACAACCGTCGAATCCGACTTTATTGCGTCAATCAGAAACTTTTTGTATCCCTGTCCCGTCTTCGGACACCACAGGGTGCCATAGCCCTCGTCAAGGTTCCCGAAGTTCCTTTTCCGCCAGCAACTGATCAGGATGTACTTATGCTTTATATTTGCGGGATCCAGGATCCAGGCAATATGGGTGCGTTAATCAGAACTGCTGCAGCCTCAGGCGTAACCCTTGTGTGTACGTACAGGACCGACGCCATGCGCGGAGTACCGTACACTGAAACAGATTTGAAGTCCCCATGTGCAATTCTTCTCGGCAATGAGGGCAGCGGCCTGATTGAAGAGAAATTTGCGGGTCTGCCCGCCATTCATATTCCGATGATGAATGGAATTGAATCTTTAAACGTAGCACTTGCCGTAGCCGTCATCCTGTTTGAAGCTTGCAGACAGCGTTGCAGGCAATAAAAGACGGTTCACGTTTAAATACCACTATGACCCATTCCCTGTTTTCCGATTCTGAAAAGAATGCGGCAAACATCAAGGCACCGCTTGCGGAGAGGCTGCGACCGCAGTCATTGGATGATATTGTCGGCCAGGAGCATCTCATTGGACCGGGGAAAGTGCTGCGAATGATGGTGGATCAGGACCGGTTGTCTTCCATCATTCTGTGGGGGCCACCCGGTACAGGAAAAACAACGCTGGCAAGAATTCTTGCAAAACAGACCCGTTCACCTTTTGTCGCCTACAGTGCCGTTTTATCAGGGATTAAAGAAATCAAGACCGTCATGGCGGAAGCCGAATCCCTTTTTCTTGTTTCACAGGGAAGGACCGTGGTCTTTGTGGATGAAATTCACCGATTCAACAAGGCCCAGCAGGACGCTTTTCTACCCTATGTGGAATCCGGAGTCATTGCTCTTATTGGAGCAACAACCGAAAATCCCTCCTTTGAAGTCATCAGCCCCCTGCTTTCCAGGTGCAAGGTATACGTACTGAATCCACTCAAGCCAGAAGCAATACCCTGGAACTTGCGGTATCCATGATGATGCGTCGATCTTCTGAGGCATCCAGTGTTCTCACATCTGAAGACCTCGAATCCGCATTGCAGAAAAAGATCCTGCAATACGACAAATCCGGCGAAGAGCATTACAACCTGATCTCCGCGCTGCATAAGTCGATGCGCAACAGTGACGCCGATGCCGCCCTCTATTGGCTCGGCCGCATGTTGGAATCGGGTGAAGATCCTATCTATATCGCGCGTCGAATGGTGCGCTTCGCATCCGAGGATATCGGGCTGGCGGATGTCCGGGCCTTGAACGTCGCATTGAATGCCGTGGAGGCCGTACGGCTGGTCGGATTGCCTGAATGCAAACTTGCTCTCTGTCAGTCGGCCGTATACCTGTCCCTTGCGCCGAAATCCAATGCCCTCTATACGGCATACGGCCAAGTTGTATCCGATGTACAGAACACATTGAACGAACCTCCTCCACTGCACATCCGGAATGCACCAACCGACCTTATGAAAGATCTCGGCTACGGCAAGGACTATCAGTATGCACACAGCCTCAATGAAAAG
>JARRLM010000166.1:0-5026 GCA_037386985.1 Acidobacteriota bacterium
TGGCGAACTGCCGGTTCAGGCTGATCTGCAGGCCATTGGAAGTGGAGCGTGCCGTGGGCGTAACCCCTTCCACCGCCTGGAAGTTGGCATTGGTGTACAAGCCCACAAACGGGTTGGCCACCGTGCCCCGCGGGCCTTCGCCGGTGGCGCCGGGCCAATCTGCGGCGTTGTCCTCCTGCCATTGAGCCGATTGGTCGGAAAAGGCCAGCGGAGGATTTTGATTGGACCACAGGAACAGGTTTCTGCCTCTGGAACCGTTGTAGCTCACCGTCAACACTGTCCCGGCCGTCAGTTCGTGCTGCACGGTCACGTTGTACTGCATCATGTACGGCGCCTTGTCTACAGTATTCGGGAGGGCGTAGTACCATGCGATCTGTGAGTTTGCCGGGGCGCCGCCTATGAGCTGGTGGGGATCATTAGGCAGAAGGGGGAACAGGTCGGTGGTAAAGAAATTAAAGAACAGCGGCTGATTCGGGCGATAGGACGTGTTGTTGTTGGCATAGGTGCGCGAGGTGACGGGCTCGTGGAACGTGCCGAAGCCGGCGCGGATGGAAGTTTTGTGATCCCCGAACACGTCCCAGGCAATGCCGATGCGCGGATCGAAGTTCCCGTTGTTGGGATTGCTTTTAAAAGGATGCTCCACGGCGATAAAATCGTCCTGGGTCGTCGTCGGTGAAGTCAAATCGTTAATCGTGAACACCGGCTCCTTGACCGTCGTCGGGTTGCTGGCCCACTCGTAACGCAGGCCGAGATTTAAAGTAATGTTCTTGGCGATTTTCCAGTCGTCCTGGATGAAGGGAGAAAAATAAACCTGACGCCAGTATCGGGCGGGGTTGGTAGGATAATTCTCCCCGTCAGGGGCGGTATAGCTGTAACCGGGGCCGGCCGCGTTTACGCCCAGCAATGGCATGCCGTACAACGAGCCGCCCAATGGTGTTCCGGGTATCAGGCCTGACAGGTTTCCGAAGATCCACGCGCCGCCGGAATATAGTTCCCACAGCATGTTCAGCTGCAAGCGGGTTACGTTGGCCCCGAAGCGGATGCTATGCGCGCCCCGCGAGATGAACACGGTGTCGCCGACGCTGAACCGGTTCATGACGGGCCGGCTCGGACTCGAGGGCGAGGGACCTATAGGATCAAGCCCCTGGCCGGGTGTAAAATCCATAGCCTGCCTGCCGGGGACTTGATGGAGGGCGGTGTCGGTCTCATTGATGCCGCCGTTCGCCGTCCGCGTAAACAGCCTCACATACCCAAAACGGATATCGTTGATAATCCTGGGCGAAAACAGGTGCTGCTCATTAAGGGTCAGGTACTGGTTGCGCTCGTGGTCCACTTCCGGCCATCCCGGGACATTGGTATATACGTACGGGAGAACCTGGTAGGCGCTCTCCCTGGAGTAGCGGCCGAACAAGCTGTCACTTTCGCCCAGCTTGACGTCCACGCGGCCCAAAACGTAGTCCTGGTTCCCGATTTGCTTATCCTGGGAGCAGTAGAGACCGGTGCCCGGCAGGAGGTTTATACCGGATACATTGGGACACTGAGACTGGCTTTGGGCAAGCGGATACAGGGCAAATATTTCTTCTACCACTGGATTTATCGGCCCGAAATCGCCCGACCACTGGCCGCTTGTGTCTTGTGTCATACCGCCGGCTGTGAAAATTTCTGGTAGCGAGGAGGGCACCACCGCGCGAGCCGTCTCGCCTGTACTGGCGCGCAAGCCCTCGTAGTTGAAAAAGAAGAAGGCTTTTTCCTTTTTGATGGGCCCCCCGATCGAGGCGACGAAATTATTCCTCTTGAAGCTCGGCTTTTTCTGGCTGGAGACGTCGAAGTAGTTTCTGGCGTCCAGCACGTTGTTGCGGAAGTACTCGTAGACCGTGCCGTGCAGGTCGTTGCTGCCCGACTTGGTGACCGCGTTGACGGCCGCGCCGGAACCGGCGAATTCCGCGCTGTAGGTGCTGGTCAGAATCGTGAATTCCTGGATAGCCTCCATGCCGAGCGAAGTCCCCATCACGCTGACGCCCGCTCCATGGTCCATCTGGTTGCGGATGTCGGTGTTGTCCAGCATGTAGGCCGTTCCCACCGGGCGCGAACCGGAAATGGAGTAATTGGTAGATTTACCGTAGGCTGTGGCCGACTGGCCGCCGCCCCCTTGGTCGAGCGCCGGCACCGTCGCCACGCTGGCAGACAGGCTGAGGAGATCTGTGAAATTGCGGCCGTTGAGCGGCAGAAGCTCCATCTGCTCGGGCGCGATCAGAGTGCTCACCGAGGCCGTTTCTGTTTCGATAGTGGAGGTTCGCCCAACGACCTCGACTACATCCACAAGCTGGCCAATCTCAAGGTTAAAATCCAGTACTCGCCGTGCGCCGACGCTCGCCACAATCCCGGTCTGCACCATCTTCTGAAAACCGGGCTGTTCCGCGGAAACGTCGTAGGTACCCGCCGCCATATCCGGGAGAATATATCGTCCCTGCCTGTCGGTAACGGCGGAGTAAACAATATCTGTTTTGACATTCTTAGCCTGGATGGTGGCATCGACTATCACCGCGCCGCTGGGATCATAAACAGTTCCGGAAAGCGTAGCTTTTTCAACCTGCGCTAGTAAATTACCAGTAGAAAGGACGCACAATACAAACACTAGAAGCAACAAAAAGGTAATTCTTCCCTGTAACATAAGCCGTTTATGCATTTTGGGGTTCTCCGCTTTTAGATGTTAGAGGCCTATACGTTCGTCAATTTACTTGAATGCGTGTTTAGCTATTACTACAACTTTGGACCAATGTCAACGCTTTCCAAGGCTTAGGGGATCACTGCATTTATCCTGGGATCTGAAAGAGGTTATGGAATGGTTGTGTGGAGAAAAAACGCGCCCGGCTTTATCTCGTATTCGCACCGGAATCCACTCTCTGAAGCACGAATCAGGATTCCTTAAAATCATCGTCGCTACAAGCTGGTTTGAAGACCTGAATCAAAAGGTACCGGCTCCGTAGCAAATTCTTTCCTTTCATTTCCCGCCATTTTGATTCCAGTTGCCGGTGGATAGTATCCAGGCAGGTCGGAAGTACCCCTGCCGCCGGGGAAAAAACAAAGAACTTGAATACGGTGATTTATCAGTCCTGTCCCAAAGAGAACAATCGCTCAGATCGCTTCGCTCCACATCCGATGCATTCTGCGTCATACCAGCTCATAGGCAGGCTGCACTGGGGACAACGCCAGCGCTCTTCTTCGTATTTAACCCATTCCTGGACGCCCATCTCACGAATTTTTTCGAGGTTTGGCAGGTATTCTTTGCGGTGCAGATAGCGGCCCATATTAATTAAATTCGTTATACGATAGCAGGGTAACTCTTCACAGTCAGTACAACGATCATCCTTCTGCTTGTTCAATGCGCATAGCCTTATATTGCATCTTTGGCAATGGGCGGCAAGATTGCCGCCGCTGAGACAGCCGTCGCAAAGAAGGCCATCCATCCAATTCGAAGGCGGAATCCCCTCCAGTACCTTCGCCGGTCCGGATGAAGATCTCTCTTGCAGTTTCTTTTTTATTTGCTCATCTTGGCTGTGTTTAGCGAGGTAAGCCGGGCAGGCTCCGCAATATGTTCCGCATGCGGCTGCCAGATGCTCTCCATTTCCCATAACTTCGCCTTTCGATTTCGGATTCGGGATAGCCGTGGTTTCCAAACCCATAAACGCTCCGGTGAAGGCGACTCCGGCCAATCTCTTACAGAACTTCCTTCTCGTAGTGCATTCTTTTTTTGCATGAACCATGGCTTCGTCCTCAGACCTGTTTCATTAACTCTGGTATCTCTCCCGCTGACCCTATCGCATGACGTCCTGAACAAGCCTGCATGCGTCTGCAGGCGGTGGACACCATTAAACCACACCCGGGATTGCAATAAAAACAAATTACTATTGATATATGCCGATTTGACAGGCACCCATAGCTTTTTATGGAACTTCGTGTTCCGGGAAAAACAAGGGAACAGTGTTGGATCTTTCTGTGCGCGGCTGTCGACAAGTGCAACACTTAACTGTTTTTCTTTCCCATGCCCATCTCTTGCTGTTGAGTGGTTTTGGAGGTGAATATCTAAGTTCCCCCGAACGGACTGCTTTTAAATTTGTATTTATTTTACCGAACATGTTGCAAAGCGTATTACAATCAGGATCCGAAAATTTATGAGAACAATATCAGCCCGGATTATTCAGAAGCGGAGGCGGGATTTATGCCGGAAGCGTTCTCACCCTGATAATCAACACCCCCCTTTTCCTGCTCCAATAAGGAGACGATATGAAAACAGGAAACAGAAAACGGATAACGTATCTTTTTATTTTTGTGACATGGATCTGTTTAATATCCGTGATTGCCTGTAGTACGAAAGGCATACCGGCTTCAGGCAGTCCTGAAAGCCAGGCGGCAGCCATTATTGACGGAGCAGGCCTGAAAGGCGGGCTTATCGTTCACCTGAACTGCGGTGAAGGAACGTTGACCGAAGCCCTCAGGCTGAATGACAGCTACCAGGTCCAGGGGCTGGACAGTCAAAGAGACAACGTTCAGAAAGCCCGGGAATACATAATGTCGAAAGACTATTACGGCCCTGTTTCGATCGACCTCCTGACGAGCGATGAATTGCCCTATGTAGATAATTTCGTAAACATGATTGTGGCCGATGATCTGGGCGAAATAGCGAGAAATGAAGCCATAAGAGCACTCACGCCGAACGGCGTTCTTGTAACCCGGAAAGGCTCAGAGTGGAATATTGAAATAAAACCCGTACCGGATGCAGTGGATGAGTGGAACCAGTATCTGTATAACTCCGAAGGAAACATGGTTTCGAAAGATGAGCTGATAAGCCCTGTTAAGCATTACCAATGGATTGGAGGCCCGAGATGGTCGCGTCATCATGATACAAAATCCAGCTTAAGCGCCATGGTTTCGGCAAACGGGCGGATCTTCTACATTATGGATGAAGGTCCAAGAAACTCGGTAATTTTACCAGCCGATAATTACCTAGTCGCAAGAGATGCTTATA
>JARRLM010000166.1:5066-10056 GCA_037386985.1 Acidobacteriota bacterium
GCCCCGTCGCCTCATTGCCACAGAGAATAAAGTATACGCGACCCTCGGAAATTACGCTGCTTTAAGCGAGCTGGATGCTGCCACAGGTGAAGTAATACGCACTTTCCCGGATACAACGGATACTTCGGAAATAGTATTGTCGGGCGACACCTTATTCCTGCTTATAGGAAGGCCGGAAAAGCAGGAAGAGCTTTTCACGGCTAAAAAGGCAAATGTATGGGCCAACATGGACGTTGGACGTTTTGAATGGGGTTGGAACAAAGAACCTGCAAAAATAGTATCCATCAACCTGCCTGACGGAAAAGTCAACTGGTCAAAGAAATATACTGTGGCGCCTCTTTCCTTAATAGCCGATTCCGGATCCGTGTATTTCCATGACGGGGACAACCTTGTTTGCCTTGAAAGGAAAAACGGTAGTGAAAAGTGGGAAACCGAAGCAGAAAGAAGAATAACCGGAAGACTTGTTGTGCAGGGTTCAACGGATTTAAATATGTATGAAACCGGTTATGCTACAAGGCTGCTGGTCCATGAGGATGTTCTTGTCTTTTCAAACGGGCTGCAGGAAGTCGTGGCTTTCTCTGCCGTTGACGGAAAGAAATTATGGAGTCAGCAGCAGCCCGCGTCCGGGCATTATTCACCCGAGGATATTTTTGTAATTGACGGCCTTGTCTGGACCGGGGCTACAGCCACGCCGAATCAAAAAGGGAATTATATTGCATGGGATCTTCACACCGGTGAGCTGATGAAGGACATGCCGAATGATGCCGGGGATGAGTACTGGTTTCATCAAAGATGCTACCCAAGCAGGGCGACGGAAAATTATTTTATACCATCCAAAACGGGGATTGAATTTGTTGATACTGCAATGGGCCACTGGGATATTAATCACTATGTAAGAGGAAGCTGCTTCTACGGTGTAATGCCCAGTAACGGTCTCATATACGCACCACCGAGTGCGTGTGCGTGTTACATGGAAGCAAAACTGTTTGGCATAAGCGCCCTCGGAGGGAATATACAATCCGGTTTCAACATGGAAGAGGCAGCAAAGGAAAACAGGCTTGAAAAAGGCCCCGCTTACTCAGCGGATATTATGGACGATTCGAATACACATGACTGGTCCACCTACCGGCATGATGCAGGAAGAACAGGTTCGACACCGGATGAAGTTTCAGCAGACGCAACGACAAAATGGCGTCTAAAACTCGGAGGAAAACTCAGCAGTCCGGTTTCTGCAGGCAACAGGGTTTATGTCGCACAGGTGGACGCTCATACAGTGCATGCAATTGACTCCACTTCAGGCGATATCCTCTGGAGTTATACAACCGGAGGCAGAGTGGATTCACCGCCTACCGTTTACAAAGGCCGTGTTCTGTTCGGTTCATCCGACGGTTATGTTTACTCCCTCAATTCAGAAGACGGCGAATTGATCTGGCGTTTCAGGGCTGCACCCAAAGATCGCAGAATGATGGCGTTTAATCAGGTTGAGTCTGTCTGGCCCGTTCACGGAAGCGTGCTTGTTCAGGATGACAAATTATATTGTGTTGCGGGAAGGTCCATGTTCCTGGATGGCGGAATACGTTTCCTGATTCTCGATCCTTTCACCGGTAATGTGATTGATGAAAAAATCATGGACGAGAAAGACCCCTATACCGGTGAGAATATGCATAAGTATGTTAAAAACCTGGACATGGCTGTAGGCCTGTCAGATGTCCTGTCCAGCGACGGAAACCATATCTATATGCGTTCACAGCAGTTTGATCTCAACGGAAACCGAAAGAATATTGCTGTAAGAAATTTTGACGACCAGTTTGGTGAGGGTGCCCATATATTCTCACCCATCGGTTTTCTCGATGATTCATTCTTTTACAGATCTACTATGATTTACGGGAAAACCATAAAAGGAGGGTGGGGAGGATTTGGAATGGCGGGCAAAATTGCCCCGGCCGGAAGAATCCTGGTGGCTGATGACGACAATGTTTACGGATACGGGCAGAAGCCTGAGTTTTTAACAGAGTCTATTATCACGGAATACAGCCTTTACGCTGCGGATAAAAAAGGAAGCAGCAGCGCTGTAAAGGAATTTATGAAAACAGGCGGAGACATGTGGTATCCGGGTGCCGGGAACTGGGAAGAAGGGCAGAGTTTACCGGAAATACAGATGTCTGCCGTTCAATTTAAATGGCAGGTGGATAAACCTGATATCTTCGCCAGGGCCATGGTCCTTGCCGATAAAACACTTTTTGTAGCAGGTCCTCCCGATATCCTTGATGAAGAGGGAATTTATTTCTTTTTAAATGATGAAGAGATAAAGGAACAACTTGCAAGGCAAAATGATCTTCACAAAGGAAAAGAAGGCGGCAAAATATGGGCTGTTTCCGCCAAAAGCGGGAAAAAGCTCAAGGAGTTTATCCTCGACTCATTGCCCGTGTGGGACGGCATGGCGGCATCAGAGGGGCAGTTGTACGTATCTACAATAGATGGAGAACTTCTCTGTTTTAAATAGAAATGCAGACCGGAAAAGAGAGGCCCTTGATAATTTGACAAACGATCAACAGGACCATACGAGGAAGAGAATGCTGGTGGATAGAAGGAAGTTCTGTAAGAGCGTGGCCGCCCTGGGTCTCTTACCCGGTATCGCGCGCGGCCAGTCGCAAGAACGGCAAGGTGTCGAGCCGCGAGGCAGCGAAGAGATACGAGCACGGAAGATCACAGCGAGAGGATTCATCTTCGATGCGCTGGAGACCGGATCCGGCGGTGAGCCTGTCCTGTTGTTGCATGGTTTTCCCGAAACGTCACTGATGTGGACCGGCCTGATGCCGGTGTTGTCGGAGAACGGTTACCATTGCCTCGCGCCGGACCAACGCGGTTACAGTCCCGGCGCGCGCCCAACCGAGGTCGATGCTTACCGGTATGAAGAGCTCGTCGCGGATGCGCTTGCCTTCGGCCGCGAACTCGGCGATCGGTTTCACCTGATCGGCCACGATTGGGGAGCGAACGTGGGATGGCTTACCCTCGCAACGGATCCTTCGCCGATCGCATCCTTTACCGCGATATCGATTCCGCACTACGCGGCCTGGGCGCGCTCGGTCTACGACGACGAAGCAATGGCTCGCTACCGTACGATGCTCGAGACTTGGATGACTGAGGGCTCGGGAGAAGCCTCGTGGTCACCGGAAACGCTGAGGCGCATCTGGACAGCGAAACCGAAAGACCAGACCGAAAAACTCATCGCGCAAATGTCGGAGCCTGGCGCGATGACAGCGGCACTGAACTGGTATCGGGCGTCGCGTGGCCATAAACGCGTGCTCGAGGATTTCGAAATCCCGAAGGTGAATGTACCCACTCTGCTCATCTTTGGCCGTAACGATATTGGACAACGCTCGGTGGCAGATACTGCATCACTCATGACGGGCAGCTACCGAGTCGTCCGACCAGACGGCGGTCACTTCATCGTCGATGAGCAGCCGAAGGTTGTGGCCGAGGAAACGCTCGCACACTTGCGGGCGCATCCCATCAAATAGGAGCCTCCTATCGCTTCCTCAGGGGGAAGCCTGAACCCACACGACCCGCAAGGATCTGAGGATTTTGAGGTCTGAAGGCCGGCTTCTGCTAAATCGTTGAATTGATAGCGATTCCTTCCTAAGCCATTCTTCCTCTTAGTCTTAAAGCTCAACTGAAAACACACAATGTGTTTGTAGTTATTTAGATATGGTTGGAGAAAAATAGGCAAACAAAGGAACATCATTTCAGAGAATTTAGATTCATTTTCCGGTTCATGGGCTAACCGGACATGGGACTGATCATCTCTATTGGTCGAATGAGAATTATTCCCTCAATATACTGATTTAGTGACAAGCAACTTCCGCATCTGATAAGCTCTCGACATTAGAGCTGAATAAGCCAATCCGAGGAAGATTGTTTTCCAAGTCAGGCAGCTCGGTATTGTTATCCGAGGGGCTGACTTACGACGGGAAAAAGACCTGGTACCCAGATGAAGGAACGGTTTCGGTGCCGACCGGTAAAGGAAAAGTTGATGATTCCTGGCCGCCGGATCAGGAGCCGATGAAAGGGTGAAGTATGGCGCCAAAATTGATGGGCAAGGATGGATTCTACGGTTGGGTTAATCTGGTTGTGTTGTTTTTCTTCAATGTTGCTTTGATGCCGATGATGATGGCATTTACATTTTTTCTTCCCTTCTGGATTGAAGACTTTGGCTGGAGCAGGGGATTGGCATCAGGAGCCCAGACTCTATCCACGATACTGATGGGAATCACTGCCCCTATGGTTGCCATATTCATCATGAAGCGTGGTTCGAAACAGGCGATTGTTTTAGGTAACCTTGTAAGTGTCGCAGGCCTGGTATTGCTGTCGTTTCAGAATCATATCTGGCAGCTGTATTTGGGAATCGGGGTTTTTCTTGGCTTAGGCGTCAGCATCGGCGGGATGCTTGCCATGATGACGGTTGTTAACAACTGGTTTGTAGTCAAAAGACCCTTGGCATTAAGTGTATCCATGGCCTCAATGGGATTTTCCGGCCTTATCGTCAGTCCCTCTATGATGGCCCTGATTAATGCAGTGGGATGGAGAACTACTTACCTTATCCTGGCAGCCGGCGCTCTCGTCTTTTGCGTGATTGTGCCCGCGTTATTGCTTAAGAACAAGCCTGAGGATATCGGCCAGGTTCCCGACGGACCTGTTTCGGCAAAGCCTGAAATTAAGAAATCCGGCAGGTCGCCCCATAAAGGCCTTTACAAGACTCCGGTTGATTTTACAGCCAGGGAAGCCCTGCGGACTCCAGCTCTGTGGTTGATGGTGGCATACGGCGCCCTCCGATTTTTCGTTGCGTTTGGAATATTAGCTTACATAATCGACTTTCAATTTGATATCGGCATCTCCGCTACTACGGCCGGTTTTATTCAGGGTGTCTTCTCGGCGGCGATGGGCATCAGCCAGTTGGGAATAGGTTTCATCGGGCTCAGGTTCAGAATGC
>JARRLM010000167.1:0-5522 GCA_037386985.1 Acidobacteriota bacterium
GGAATACCGGTTCAGACGGAGAGAAAATCTTAAATCCAAATTAACCGGATAATATTCAAGCCCCTGAAAGTAGCTTCTGTCTTCCTTCGGAATTGGAGAATTCGTTCCCGATCTGAAAGCATCATCCTTGGCCGCTCTTTCCATCAGTATCGGATCCTGTTTGGACACCGGGTTTTCTGTTCGACTCTCATTCTTTGAACAGGCAAAGCCCGAAATAATCCCTATAACAAATACAGAGACTGCAATAATTCTACAAGAAGGACGGAATCTCATGAGTAGTGACACCACAGGAATGTGGACCTTTCCGGTGTAAGACCATTGCCGGAATATTTCCCAAATACAGCCATAACTATATCAGGCCATACACTGATGGAGAATAAAACATTTCGCATCTTCAGCAGAATGTGTGACGCTCACAGGAAATTCACCCACCCATTCCGCTGAAGACGCAACCTTTCTTTGAAAATCGATGAACACTTTATGGAGAAAAAGGATGAATGGCTTTCATTTCTCCGCCGTTTTTTCTCCCTATTTCCCCGTACTTATTGTTAAATAAAGAGGATTCAAATTCCGGCGCCTTGACGGCTTGCCTGTATGGTGCGTGTATTGTTAAGAAACTCTGAGAAATGCCGATTAATAAAGGATATTCATAAAATTGTAAGGGGGACCCCGGGGATCGATTCCAGTTTAGAATTGACACCCATGGGAGCTTTAGGTAGTCTTCAATCACAAATTTTTAACCTAGGAGAAATCTATGCCTTCCGAACGAGATTATGCGGAACGCCTCCGGGAACTATCGTATAAAACGCTCTCACCACAGATCAAGGATCTGGAAGAAGAGGTAAAGGAACTCAGCAGCTTTCTTCCAACCCGCGTTCAGCAAATAGAAAGAAAGCTCGAAGCCATCAGCAAAATCGAGCTGCCCACAACGGATGTTGTGCTGAATGAAATACTGGAAGACGTGCTCCGGCAGAAAGACCAGGAAGAAAAGTCCATCGTTTCCTTTACCCGCGATATTAACCAGAAAGAAACACAGGAAGAAATTCTGGGACTGCTGCTGGATTACGCGAATAAATTTTCCCAGCGGGTTGCACTTTTCGCCATTCGGAATAACCAGCTTGTCGGGTGGTCTTCAAGGGGGTACTCCGAAGAATCGGCCAAGGATATTGCAGGCTGCATTCTGCCATGTTCCGAATACCCTCAATTCGAAAAGGCGCTGAAACGCGAAGACATTACGGCAGCCCCCGATCTGCCCGACGACAGTTTCCTGAGTTTTCTTCAAGCTGAACCTTCTAAAGCACGCTATCTTGCGCCCCTGTATGTCCTCGAACGCCCCGTCGCCCTTATTTATATGGAAGAAGACGGGGAAACGCGCTCCAGTCGGAATACGCTTTCTCTTCTGATAGACATGGCCGTATTTCGCCTCGAAAATATCGCGCTAAGAATACTTAATGCCCTGACTGTAAAAAAATCATCCGCAAAGCCTCAACCTGAACCTGAAGAAAAAGTAGAGTCCGTACCCGATTCTGCCCCGGAGCCTGCCCTGGCGGAGCCGGAACCTTCCGAAACAGCCGAACAAGTGGAAAATACAGCGAAACCGGAACCCTATGAAGCGGCAGAACAGACCGAAGAAGCAGTGGAACCGGAATCCTATGAAGCGGCAGAACAGACCGAAGAAACAGTCGAACCGGAATCCTATGAACTGGGCGAACAGTTGAAAGTACAGATAGAAAAGGTCGCCGAACCGGGTCCAGAATCCGAAGCGACGGAAGCCGCCGAACCTCTTCGGTTGATTCCACAGGCAGCTTCTGAAGTTCCCGAGGAACAGCCCGACACTCCGATGCCCCATGAAGCGCCGGATGAAGCCGGCCCGGAAACAGCGTTTCAGGAAACTCAGGAGCCTGCGACACAGACACAGGAAGATGCGGGCGAAACACCGCCCCAGGAAACACTTTCGCAATCCGATCAGGAGGACCTTCACGCGGATGCAAAAAGATTCGCTCGCCTGCTGGTTTCCGAAATCAAGCTCTACAACGAAAACAACGTTGCCGAAGGGCGCAGGAACAACGATCTGTATTTAAGACTGAAGCGGGATATCGATAAAAGCCGTGAAATGTACGAGAATCGCATCTCGCCCATAGTTTCGCAGAAAATAGACTACCTCCACGACGAGATTATTCGAATTCTTGGCAACAATGATCCCTCCACGCTTGGGAGTGACTACCCGGGCCCCCACGTCGAGGCCAAGAGCCTGTAAGTGGCTGGCCATGCAGATGGAGCGTATTCAAGGATTCGCCGCAAAGTAGAGAGCCTGCAAGAAACACAGGCTGAAATGCAGCAAAACTGAGATTGGACTCACTTTGTGTGGAAAGAATCCTCCCCGGACGAAGACAGCAGCTTAATTGCCCGTTGCCAGGAAGGGGATTCCCTCGCATTTGAAGAACTGGTGCGGAAATATCAGCAATCCGTAACAAACCTTGCCTATCACTATATCGGACATAAAGATGACGTTGAGGACGTCGCTCAAAAGATATTCGTAAAAATATTTTTTTCGCTTCCAAAATTCGACATCAAGCGCCCCTTTTTCCCCTGGCTGTACCGTATCGCCATCAACCAGTGTTATGACGAGCTGAGGCAAATAAGGCGACGGAGGACCTATACCTTCAGCGAACTGAACCTGGAAGATTCAAACAGCATAGAAAAGTTGATCGGCCAGACCGAACCATCGGTACGTTCCGACGAGGAACGGGCTGAACTACAGGCCCTTCTGAGTAAGATCCTGGGCCAGCTTCCCGATCAACAACGCAAGGTCATCATCATGCGTGACATCGAAGCAATTCCCTATGTCGAAATCGCCGGGATACTGAAGTGCACGGAACAGGCTGCCAGGCTCAAGGTATTCCGGGCCCGCAACAGGTTAAAAAAGATCCTGGAAAAAGTTTTGCCTAAATCGCAGTCGAAAACACAATTGTAGGGGCGAACCTTGTGTTCGCCCGGAATCTTATGTTCGCATAAGCGGCTTGGTTGGAACGTGCGAACGTATGAACGTGCGAACGGGAGCTGATTGAATTCTTAAGCAGATGATCGAAATCGTTTAATCGATGCAGCGGTCAACGTGATTTCACGTTCGTACGTTTTAACGTTCACACGTTTTAACGTTCAGGATTGAGCGATATCGGCGCGGCTCCCCTACAGATTCTGCGTTACGCGGCGCAGGGCATCCCAGAAGCCGGGGAAACTCACATCGGCACATTCCGCCCCATGAATTTTTGTGTCGCCGCGCGCAGACAGGCCGGCGACAGCAAACGCCATCGCAATGCGATGATCCCCACGGGTGTGTATATCCGCTCCATGCAGGGTCTGCCCGCCCGGTATATGGAGCCCGTCCGGTGTTTCCTCCACATCCACCCCCATGGATTGCAGATTCAGGGCAATAGCTGAAATCCTGTCGCTCTCTTTGATCCGAAGTTCACCGGCATCGGATATTTCCACACCCCCGGCAACCTGGGATCCCAGCACAGCCAGAACGGGAATTTCATCTATAAGTGCCGCCGTCCGGCTCCCCCGGATCGGCGGCAATTTCCCTTCCACAAGCTCAGGACTATACCGCACCCTCAGGTTTCCGCGCGGTTCCCCTGCCTCTTCGCTTTCATTTTCGATATTTAGATTCAGACCCGCCTGACTTAAATAATTCAACAGTTCCCGCCGCCTTCCGTTCAGCCCTACACGAGGCAGGTATAGATCGGAGTTCGGAGCCAGCGCCGCTGCGGCCAGGAAAATTGCCGCCCCCGACAGATCACCCGGGATGGTAAGCCTTTGAGCGCACAGCACCGGTCCCGGCTCAACCTCGATCCAATTTCCTTCAAACCGGACTCCAGCTCCGAATTTTTTCAATGCAATTTCAGTATGATCGCGGGTCGGAACATTCTCCTGCACTGCCGTACACTCATTTCCGTACAACCCCGCCAGAAGAACACACGATTTCACCTGTGCGCTGGCAACAGGCAGCACATACCGGATTCCTTTCAGGGGACCTCCCTGGATTCTTAACGGCGGCAGGTCGTTTTCCCTGGATACTATTTCTGCCCCCATCTGCCTGAGTGGGTGAATGATCCGCCCCATCGGCCGCCCGGAAAGCGAAGAATCTCCGACGATAGTAGACACAAAAGATTGTCCCGCGAGTATCCCGGAAATAAGCCGCATTGTCGTACCGGAATTCCCCGCATCCAGAACATCGCCCGGCGCCTGAAGTCCCTGCAGTCCGCGTCCCCGGATAGTAACCGTGTCGCCGGATTCACTCAGTTCAACACCAAGAGACTTCAGACAGTCGATTGTGCTGTGACAATCCCGGCTTGAAGCAAAATGCTCTAAAACCGAAGTTCCTTCAGCAACGGATGCCAGCATGGCATACCGATGGGAGATCGATTTATCGCCCGGCAACAGGACGGTTCCCGAAACAGAATCGGAACAGCGGACAGTTTCAATCATGATTATTCACTCATTGTGGATGGCCCCATGAACTCCAGCAGGGTCTTCTTCAGTTTTACAGCCTGGTCTCGAAGGACAGCCGCCTTTTCAAACTCGAACTCTTTTGCTGCATCCCTCATTTCCTTTTCCAGGCGTTCTATTTCCGCTTCCAGTTCCTCTGCGGAATTATAGGCGGCCGCTTCTTCCTCTATGACGGGCAGTTCATAGTAATCACTCTCAAAGAACCGGACCAGTTCCGGATCGAGCGGTTTGATAATGGATTGAGGCGTGATGCCGTGCTCTTCATTGTGGCGCTGCTGTACGAGCCGCCTCCGGTTTGTTTCTTCAATCGCCGCCTTCATGGAACCGGTCATTACATCCGCGTAAAGGATGGCTTTGCCGTTAATATGCCGCGCGGCCCGCCCCATTGTCTGAATCATAGAAGTCGTGGAACGCAGAAATCCTTCCTTGTCGGCATCCAGAATCGCCACGAGGGACACTTCCGGAAGATCGAGCCCCTCCCGCAGCAGATTGATTCCGATCAGGGCGTCGAANNTGATTCGATCCAGTGTATCCACTTCAGAATGCAGGTAGCGGACCCTCATGCCGAGTTCCGTATAGTACTCGGCCAGATCTTCAGCCATCCGTTTGGTCAGGGTGGTTACGAGTACCCGTTCCCCCTGCTCCGCACGACTCCGAATCTCTTCCATCAGGTCGTCCACCTGTCCGGCCACAGGACGGATCTCGATAACCGGATCCGTCAGCCCGGTAGGCCGTACCAGTTGTTCCACCACGACCCCTTCCGAATGAGTCAACTCGTAAGATCCCGGAGTGGCTGAAACATAAACAACCCGGTTCACCCGATTTTCAAACTCTTCAAAATTCAATGGACGGTTGTCCAGGGCTGAAGGAAGCCGGAATCCATATTTCACTAAATTCTCTTTACGGGACCGGTCTCCAAAATACATCCCCCTCACCTGTGGGATGGTGGCATGACTTTCATCAACAAAAAGCAGCCACTCCATGGGGAGATAATCCAGCAGCGTCGGCGGTGG
>JARRLM010000168.1:0-6916 GCA_037386985.1 Acidobacteriota bacterium
GGTTGAAAGTATTTTCGAATTTTTCGGAGTTGCCGTCATATCTGTGCTGTTGGTGGCCATGGGCCTTGCATCGGCTAAAGGAGCGTTAAGGGTCTCATATTTTACAGCAGCGCTGGTCTTCTTGAGCGGCATCCTGGGAACCGCCCACCATTATTTCTGGTACGGCGGGCCTTCAATCTGGCTGGCTATCGGCTCTGTCTTTTCATCCATGGAGCCTGTTCCGCTGTTCGGTCTGGTTGTCCGGGGTCTTCTGGAGTACAAGTCGATCAGGAAGGAAGGCAGGGATTTTGCTTATAAATGGCCCATGTACTTTCTGGTTGCCAGTTCATTCTGGAACTTCCTCGGAGCCGGAGTTTTCGGGTTTCTGATTAATCTGCCTCTGGTCAACTATTTTGAGCACGGAACTTATCTGACGGTGAATCACGGGCATGGAGCCCTCTTCGGCGTTTACGGAATGCTTTCCATTGCCCTGCTCCTGTTTTCCTGGCGAGGGCTGGTGGAACGGAACCATTGGAACAACCGTCCCCTGGCGATATCGTTCTGGGGGCTCAACGGCGGCCTGCTGATCATGATTCTGGCAACACTTTTCCCGGTCGGCATCGCCCAGGTCTGGACAAGCTATAAGGAAGGCCTATGGATGGCTCGGGATATAAGCTTTTTTGAAAGACCGATCGTTGCCATACTGGGACAATTACGGATCGTTCCCGACACAATTATCATCGTAATCGGAATTCTTCCTCTGGTTTACTTTTTGTTCAAAACATTTCCTCACCTCAAGGCACAGGAAATCAAGGAAGAGGAATCTGTGTGGGATCGGCTGGGTATTGACCTGTAGAGGATGATTTTCGCACCGATTATGAACCGTAGTTCAGGAGGTTATTCCCATGCATTTCAAATCTGCAATCTGTTCGGTACTATTGCTCGTATTTTCGCTCGTGCTCTTTTTCCCCGCTCCTGCGTTCACCCAGCTCACGCCGGTAAATGAAAGCGGCGTCACGATGGGCCACATTCATCTGCTCGCGCCTGACCCCGAAGCCCACAAAAAACTCTGGATTGACCTGTTCGGCGCCCAGGTCGCCAAAATCGGATCCCTGGAATTCCTCAAACTGCCGGGAATCGTTCTGTTGATCAACCCGGGCCAGCCCGCCAATGCTGTTGGGGAGCCGACGGCGGACCACTTTGGCCTTGTAGTGCGGGATCTTGACGCCACCAAAACCAAGCTTGCGTCTGCCGATATCCGGATGCCGGACGGGAAAATCGCGGAATTCCCTGACGGCGTGCGGGTGGAATTTATCGAGGACAAGAATCTGGGCGTCCCCGTGGCCTTCCACCACTTTCATATCTTCACCGCAGACGCCGATGCACTTCGGGATTGGTATGTGCAAACCTTCGGCGGAGTAAAATTCCCCGACGGACCCAATTTCCCCGGTGGGCAGATGTATTTCACAGCGCAGTCGGACCCGCAGCGGGTGCCGACAAAAGGGCACGCGCTCGATCACATCAGTTTCGAGATCAAGGGATTGCAGGAGTTCTGTAAGAAGCTTGAAGCTCAGGGAACCAAGCTTGATATGGGCATCTTCGAGGTACCCGGACTGAAAGTCACCTTCGTCACCGATCCTGTCGGCACCCGTATAGAATTGACGGAAGGTTTTGCCGGGAAGTAGGCCTCGCCCGGGATCAAACCCACAAGGCTGCGCCGCATTTCTTCGCTGATGTGACGTCGCGGTGGAAACGACCTCTCATTTTCAACAAGGTTCCTGTTGAATCTCGTTATTTCTGCGCCTCGAAGAGCATTTCATCGAATGTCCGGTTGAATAGCCATTTACTGGCGTTTATGGTCCAATGGCCGATGAACGAATGGCCCTGTCCTTCAAGCGTGTACTCGATACTGTATTTATGAGGGAGGGTCATTCCGCTGACTTTCTTGTAGTCTTCAAATCTCTCGATGAGCTACGTACAACATAATCGGTTCGGACATGGTGAAAAGTGTCCGGTTCGAAATACATCTTGATTTTGACATTGCGCAGCATGTGCATGGGCCATTCCAACCGGTGCAATTCACGGCGTTCTTTGTACAATTCACTGTCCTTAACTTTGACCTTTTTGTATTTCAGCTTGTACTCAATTCCATCGGCATCCAGCAAAGGCCAGGACAATGACAGAGTGCCTCCGATGAACCCCATTTTCATGACTCCATTGAAGCGAAAAAGAAAATCCGCGAGGGGCGATCGCTGACCGGGGCTGATGTAACCGACCGATACATTATCTCCGTTGTAGGCAAAATATTCTGCAGGGTAATTCAGATCGCCGTATCTCATTACGATCTGGAGTTTTTCTCCGTCCGATATGAATGAGGATGCGCCGTTCTTAATGCTGCCGAACATGCCCTGGACGAATTCAACATCCGTGGAGCCGAAAAAAGCGCGTGAATTTACGGAGGAAAGGGTAGTAGGTTCCCCGATGGATTTAATATGCTCGGCTATTAATTTTTCCGGCGTGAGTTCTGAATTGGCGTTTGGCGGTTCTGCATAGGAAATAATGGATTGGGTCGTGAATAACAGGGAACAAAAAACAACCGCAGCCGGTAATGCTCTAATTCTTTTCCCCATGAAATCCTCCAGAGATTGTTTTGAATCGGATACAAGCTAATTCAATGATTTTACTACAGGTGTGAAGGATCCGAAAGAAAACCAACAGGATTCATCCTTACCCAAGTACTGATAAGAGCATGGTGGAAGCATCAGAACTTGTGGTGCTTCTGATATGATATGCGGTATATTAAAATTTTAGTCAGGTTCATGTAAGATTTTGTTAGTTTAACAGGCTGCAGCCTCCTGAAGGAGGTAGCAGCTTTTTTTGTACCCAATAAATAGAGGATGATTGCCGTAACCGATTCCGGTGGTGAGGCATGGATGGATCTCTGTAAATTACTTTCTCAGGGTATGCGATGAAAAATTCCCCTCCCTCGATATTGATGTGCCTTCCGACCTATTTCAATGTGCAGTATGTAATAAACCCCTGGATGGAGGGCAATATAGGTAAAGTCCAAAAGCCTAAAGCCCAAAAACAGTGGGATGATCTTTTTCAGGTTCTTTCCGACCTATGCAATGTTCATGTTATGGAACCGGTTGAAGACCAGCCGGATATGTGTTTTGTCGCCAACGCAGGTCTGAAACTTGAGAATCTTTTTGTCCCCACACTGTTCCGCGTGCCCCAGCGCGTTCCCGAAGTGGCTCACTACCTGAAGTGGCTTAAATCTCAGGATGTGGAAATCAAAACCATTCCAGACGATTGCACATTTGAGGGCGAAGGAGATGCACTGTTCCAACCTGGTGATGATGTCCTCTGGGCAGGTTATGGTGTTCGCAGTACATTAACAGCGCACAAATATTTAACGGAAATTTTTCGCTGCCCCGTTCATAGCCTGCGCCTTGTCGATGAACGATTCTATCACCTGGATACCTGCTTTACACCCCTGCCTGAAGGCAGAGTAATGTATTACCCTGCCGCTTTCGACAAAAGATCGCGTCAATTAATTCAAGGATTTTTCAGTGAGTCTAATCGTATTGAAGTAAGTGATGAAGATGCCCAACGTTTTTGCTGCAATGCAATCCGCATCGGCCAAACCCTGGTTACGAACTACGCATCCGCCGGTCTTCGCCGAGACCTTGAAGCCTGGGAATTTACCGTTATAACGACGGATGTGAGCGAATTCATTCTTGCCGGCGGAGCCGCAAAGTGTTTGTGCCTGTTCCTGGAACAGGATGCCGTTGTTCCCCTGTCGGATCGAGGGCCTGTTGAATCTTCCATATGCAGTGAGCGATTAGGACTCACGGGCCATTTGTTGGATTCGGGCATTCTAAATCTCGCCATGGATGCAGTCACCGGTGCCGGCGGCAGTTTCCGGGTGGAACAATTTAATGCCGGCCTTCGGCACGATCAGACGTCTGTCTGCCGGTTGCGTGTCAGCGCTCCTGACCATGAGGCGTTACAGCGCGTTGTCAAAGGGCTGGAGGGACATGGGGCAGTTGTCATTACATCTGCCGTTGAAGCTTCTTATAAGACGGCGCCGGATGATGGAGTTGCACCTGAGGGTTTTTACAGCACTACGATCTATCCCACCGATGTGTTTATGAACGGCAAATGGATCCGTGCGGCCGGACAGCGTATGGACGCCGTACTCGTTGTAGATCCTGAAGGTAATTCAGTGCGCTGTGAACTTATTCGCAACCTGAGGGCCGGGGATCACATTGTATGCGGTTTAGAAGGAATTGCCGTACATACTCCGGAAACAAACCGAACCGAAGAAGCTTTCACGTTTATGAGTGCGGGTGTTTCGAGTGAACGAAGAGTGGAGCGCGTGGTGGAGGAAGTGGCTTGGGAGATGAAACGAATCCGGAGCCGCCGCGGGCGAATCGTTGTTGTAGCCGGTCCGGTAGTGATTCATACAGGCGGCGGGGACTACCTGGCGGAGATGATCCGCAATGGATTTGTTCAGGTGTTGTTGACCGGGAACGCACTGCCGACACACGATATCGAGCTGAACATGTTCGGTACTTCACTGGGTGTTGATATGAAACGGGGGACAGGTGTGCCCCTGGGTCATCAGTATCACCTTCGCGCCATTAACCGGATCAGGAGAGCAGGTTCGATCGCTGCAGCCGTGGAGCAGGGAATGCTTACCGGTGGTGTCATGTATGAATCCATCCGTCATAATATTGAATTCATAGCCGCCGGATCTATTCGGGATGACGGCCCTCTGCCCGAAACCATAATGGATTTGTGTGAAGCCCAGGCTGCCTATGCAAAGGCTATTGAAGGGGCTGATATGATCCTTCTTCTTTCCACAATGCTGCACGCAATCGGTGTTGGCAACATGACCCCAGCGGGAGTGCGCCTGATCTGTGTCGATATCAATCCAGCAGTAGTAACTAAACTTGCCGATCGTGGTTCGGTGGAATCGACCGGTATCGTGACGGATGTAGGGCTGTTTCTCAATCTTCTTGCCCAGAGGTTAAGAATGAAGGAAGACTATACAGAAAAGTTGTAGGTAAAGTAAAAACAAGGAGGTATTCAATGTTTGCACGTTCTGTAGTTTGCATAATGATATTAGGAGCCGCGTTTGCGGTTCAGGCTCAGGAAGCGCGAGATACCGCGCAGACAACAATTGAGGGGAAACAGGTAACAATCGAATATGGAAGTCCCGCCTTGAAGGGCAGAACCCTGGCGGATCTTATGAAGCAGCTTCCAGCCGACCGGATATGGAGAGCAGGCGCCGGCGCCGTCACAACTCTCGAAATGGAAAGTGATCTGATCATGGGCGGAACTAAAGTTTCCGCAGGAAAATACTCCCTGTATATGTATTGCCCTGAAAACGGCGACTACGCACTGGTCATCAACAGCGACCTAGGGATGCCGCTGGGCGACATTATTCCAAATGCACCGCCGGAACGAGCCGAACAACCTTACCCTCATTTCTGGAATTACGGCGGCGATATAGGGGATAAAGAAGTCGCACGCATCCCCCTGAAGAAGATTTCATTACCCAACACAGAGATGCTCAAATACACCTTTCAACCTGCAGAAAAAGGAGCGCTTTTGTCAATTTCGTGGGAAAAGCAGGCCTGGACCATAGAATTTCAGCCTGCCGGCTAGGCGCATATCCTGCATACTTTCCTCATCGCAGCAGGCCAGGCGTGAAAAAAGGCCGGGAAACACCTGCGACATGGTTTGGACGAGAGGCTGCTTCTTTCTTAGCCGGCAGGTTGATATCATGCCGCAAAAGACGTACGATATTGGATATAGCCACCTTTCAACCAGTTAGAACCGGAGGTGTCCATGCGGGGCACTGTTAAAAAGTGGACAATCAGAATTACAGCCACCCTCTTTATCCTGTTTTTCGCTTTGCTGGTAGCAGTTGAACTGATGATAGGGTATGGAGCCAGGAAAACCTGCCGGATGGCACAGGATCTTTTCCCGGGCGATCGTGTTTCAGCCCTGATTGCGGTTGTCGAATGTGAATCGTGCGATATTCTCGACAGGAATCACGCCGTTTGGGCACTGGGCATGCTTTCCGACCAGCGCGCGCTGCCTGTCCTTGAAAAATACTACACCGGCGGGCCATGCGACCATTCGAGAAAGATCTGCCAATACGAACTGGGAAAAGCATTGAACCTGCTTCGCAACGACAACAACTATAATGCGGTACTGTGGCGATGGATGCTGCCCCGGGAAACATCCTGAGAATACGGGATGAAGATTTTATTCAATCGTGAACAGAGCCCTCTGTGCCGAGGCAAAATGCCGGGCCTTATTTGCAACAAGGTTTATGTTGGAAATGAGAGCTCGTGAGACCTACGGCCTAATGTGATGTCCCGGAAATAACTTTACGCTAAACCCTCTTGTACTCCGGAGAGAAAAAAAGGTCATGAAACAGGATCGGTTTCGCAGGATCGTTGACCTTTTTGAAATTGAGAGGCCCGTGGTAGAGACCGGCCGGGATATAGATCATTGTCGCTTCCGTAATGACCTGGGTTTCTATGTCTTGACCGTCTTCACTTAAGCCGAACTCAACAATTCCGCCTATATCAGGCATGTTCGTAATCTCACCGCCTGCAAAGATAATGAACTGGTCAAAGTCATGTTTGTGACAGTCTTCGACCATTATGAAAGGCTCCGTAATGGCCCACCAGCTCATAGAGAAATTGATATTGCCGAAATCTCCGCCGCTCTTCAGTCCTAAACGCGGAGCCGTGACTTCAGGATGGGGCGTGGGGGTGTTCATCAGTCCTTTTCTGACAAATTTTGCGAACTTCGATGTCTCCATTTTTTCTCCTTTAGAATCAGCCGGTAGTTCATGAATGAGGGAAACCGTATTCAGGTATCCCGGCCTACCCGAAACCGGTCCTTCAACCAG
>JARRLM010000169.1:0-6299 GCA_037386985.1 Acidobacteriota bacterium
TGATGTCATCAACGCGGTTCCCCAGGCCCTCAGAGACGGGGCTTACGCATTGATGACATCATCCGAAAGGGATGAAACAAAGGGGATGATCATAATTCCCATCACGAGTCCGGCGGCCAGGGCGTTTTCGGACGATATTTCCAGTCCGATCTTTCCGCCCGAATCCCGAATTATGGGCGCCACGGTCAAGGCGGCAAAAAATCCGTAAACAACCGTGGGAATGCCTGCGAGAATTTCCATGAGTGGCTTGATGACATCACGAATTCTGGAAGTAGCATATTCTGAAAGGTAAATGGCGGACATGAGGCCTATGGGTACAGCCACGATCATCGCGATGGCCGAAATCATCAAAGTTCCGGTGAACACCGGCACGGCGCCGAATGCGCCCGATGAACCTACCTGATCGGCGCGTATGGCTATCTGGGGGCTCCATTGCAAACCGAAGAGAAATTTATTGATTGGAACCGCTTTAAAAAACCGGATCGCTTCAAACAGAACGGACAGAACAATACCCAGGGTTGTAAAAATGGCGATGGAAGAGCAGACGACGAGCAATACATTGGCAATCGCTTCTACCGCATTGCGGGCCCTCAATTTCGGCATTATTTTCCTGAGAATGAAGACTAAGGCCAGTATGAATATGGCCAGGCAGCAGACCGACAATGCCGCCGAGCTTGTGGACTGGAGATTCCTGTACTGTTCCGCCGCTGTCTGCATAGTGGGGTCGATCTGACCGGAGACGATATTTCCGCTGACCAGGTTTCTGATGTCGTTTACAATCAGGCTGAGGTTGGCTTTGGGCAAATCACGGACGCTCTCCGGCAGGTTTGCCACGACCAGGCCGGTGATGATATTGTCTTCAAAAAATTTCCAGAGGCTGAAGAAAATCAGGCTTGGAATCCCGCAACCGAGTGCCGTAAGCATGCCGTAATATGCCGGACGGGAATGCAGCTGGCTGATTTTTCCGGTGGGTCCGACGACGGAATAGGATCTCCTGCGCCCGAGGTAAAACGCGACAACAGATAGTAATATGATTACAATAAACAGTAAAGATGCGGTCATTCGCCCTTAATTACCTTTTTTCCCATTCATTTGCCCTGAATCTGGACTCAAAAGCACACCGGTATTTCCAGTTTTCAAACATACGGCTTATTAATAGCCCTTATTTGTTAAAGGAGTTTTAGAATCGTGCAAAGTATTGGTTAGAAATCGGATTGAATGGAATTTGTAGCGGGTTGATTTCAGAAGAGACGCCGAGTAAGACAAAGAGCCGCTATTGCGGAAATATTCTTTTAAGTCATTTTTTATTAGTGCTTTATGATGAAAATTCTTGGAATCTATGAATAAAATCAACAGGGGAATGCCCGCCGGATATCGACAGGCTTCAACAGTAAAATTTTTGTTAAGATTTCATTAAGACGAGTCGGTCATCACGGGAAAAAGCCATGGGGCTCCGACCGTAGGTCGGAGTTCTTCCTGCCTCGAACTCCGCATAATATGGAGAATTTGAAGTAAGTGATAAGTGCCGCCCTTCGGGGCTTTCTTCCATTGGTGTTTCTATTTTATGCGGAATTCAATAATTCGATGCTCTGCAAAATTCTCCCAAGGGTTGGAAATGCAAGCCGGGAAATTATAGCAGCGGCGCTCCTGTGAGAAGCCGGTACGCTTCCAGATATTTTTCCGTTGTTCCCTGGATTACCGAAGAGGGAAGTTCCGGGCCGGGAGGTTTTTTATCAAATCTGATCTGCTCAAGGTAGTCCCGGACATACTGTTTGTCGAAGGAGGGCTGTGATTTTCCGGGCTCGTATTTGGCCATCGGCCAGAACCTTGAGGAATCCGGCGTTAAAAGCTCATCGCAAAGGATGATTTCTCCGTTATAGACACCGAATTCGAATTTGACGTCCGCAATGATAATGCCCCTGGGCAGTGCGTATTCCACGGCGCGGGAATATAATTTCAGTGTGAGGTCCTTAAGTTTTGCAGCGTTGTCGTATCCTATGATATCGGCTGCTTTCTCGAAGGATATATTGAGGTCGTGTCCTGTTTCAGCTTTGGTGGCCGGCGTGAAAATGGGTTCGGGCAACCGGTCGCACTCCTTCAATCCTGACGGCAGAGGAATCCCGCAAACCGAGCTGTTTTCCTTGTATTCCTTCCAGCCGGAACCCGCCAGGTAGCCGCGCGCAACACATTCGACCGGAAACATGTCCGCCTTTACGGCGAGCGTACTCCGCAGGTCGAGAATGTCCCGAAACTCCTGGAGGCCTTCCGGAAAATCGTTTACGTCGGCGCTGATCATGTGATTCGGTACGATATCTCGCATCATTTCAAACCAGAAGCGGGACAGTTGTGTTAAAACGGCGCCCTTCATCGGGATAGGGGATGGGAGAACTACGTCAAATGCGGATATCCGGTCCGTAGCAACGAGTAGAACTTTATCTTCGTATTCGTAAATATCGCGAACCTTGCCTCTGAGCGGTTCCTTCAGTCCCTTTAATTCTGTTTGAAAACAGATATTCAATTCTTTGGACATACAGCCCTCATTTTTCAGCTCGAATTATAAAGATTATGCTTCGGATCCGGTCGGTATCTGCCCTGACAATTTAACTGGCCAGGGCTTCCTGATGCTGCCGAAAATCCACACCAATCACCTTGGATATCCCCGGTTCCTCCATGGTGATCCCATAGAGTGTCCGGGCGATTTCCATCGTATTTTTGTTGTGAGTGATTATGATGAATTGCGTGTTTTGACTCAGCTCGGAAATCATCCTTGTGAAACGGTTTATGTTGGCATCGTCCAGAGGCGCGTCGACTTCATCCAGGACGCATACGGGGCTTGGGCGATAACGGAAGATGGCAATCAGGAGCGCCAGTGCCGTCAACGCTTTTTCTCCTCCGGAAAGGAGAAGCACGTTCTGCAGGTGCTTGCCGGGTGGTTGTGCGATGATGTCGATGCCGCTTTCAAGAATGTCGCCCTCATCGAGCAGCTTCAGATCGCACTGGCCTCCATCGAAAAGCATCTGAAATACTTCCTGGAAATGTTGCCGGATGGCTTTGAAGGCTTCTCCAAATTGCTCGATAGACCGGCGATTTATTTCGGATATCGCTTTCCGGGTGTCTTCGATCGATTTTTCGATGTCCAGGCGCTGGCCGTTCAGGAACTGATAACGCTGGTCCAGCTCCTGATACTCCTCAAGTGCGCGCATATTGATGCCACCGAAATTTTCGACTGTTTGACGGATTTTGTTGCAGGACTCGGCTACTTCCGAATATTCCCGTTCCCAGTCACTATCCGGAATATCTGAGAGGACCTCCTGGATCGGGAGACGGAACTCCTCCAGGCAATTTTGATTCAGGTGCTCCAGATCGCTTTCCAGGCGCGCCTTCTCGATTTCAATCTTATTGCGGGAATCCATCGCACCTTCACGGGAAGCTTGGAACTGCCGCAACTTCTCCTCCATATTCGCAAGAGTTTCGCGTTGTTCCGTAAGTTCCTGCTGTTTTTCCTCCAGCATCCCACCGGTTACTTCAATGTTTCTGTTACAGTCGGCGATTCTGGTCCTGACTTCCTGCTGGGCGATTTCCAGTTCCTGCACACGGCGCTGGCAGATCGCGGTTTCGGAGCGATTCGTCTCGATGCGGCGAAGAGCTTCTTCCGATTCTGCCCCGAGGCGGCGCAGGTCGGAATCCATACCTGTCCTGCGCTCCTGTTTTACGGCGTGGGCGGATGTGAGCGTGCCCAGTTCTTTCATAAGTGCGGCGCTGTCGGATCTGAGTGACTGAAGCCGGGTATTCAATTCCTGCAGCTCTTCGGTACCATGGCCGCTGCGTTTTTCAATCTCTCCTATTTGAACCGCAGCTTCATTCAATCGACGTTCCACCTGGCATCTCTCATCCGCAAGTTGTGTGAGTTCGGAGGCGGCGACATTTTCCGCCTGGCCAATTTTTTCGAGTTCGCTCTCGAGGCGAATAATTTCCTGCCGGGAAAGCGCGGTTTCCACTTCCAGACTGCGGGATTCGGCCGAAAGAACTTTTAAGGATTCGCCGGTGCTTTCCTGCTCGTTTTTCAAACTCTCGTGCTCTTCCCGGGTGGCCTGGATCCTGTTCTGCAGCTTGGTTAGTTTTCTTTCCAGTTCACGCTTTTCACGCTTCAGTGCAAGAAAACCGGAAACGGATTTTTGTTCCCCTATCGCCGAAAGAGTTCCCCGTGGTGAGTATGATTCTCCCGACAGAGTCAAGAAGCTGCCTCCGGAGGATTTTTCGGAAACGCGAAATGCCGTGTTCAGATCGGAAACCATAATGGTGGAGGCATATTCGGGAAGTGCTCTTTCAAAAGCGTGTTTGACTTCCGGATCCATCTGCAGCAGATCGTCGAGGTAGCCTACGATTCCCTCTCCTTTCAACTCGGGTCGAGGCTGGTGAGTGTGCTTGGAGTGTCCGTTCTGAATTGTCAGAAAGGTACATTTTCCCGCTCCGATGCGCTTGAGACGATCGATACTGTGCACGGCGTCTTTGCGGTTTTCTACGAGGATATACTGCAGGGGATCGTTCAGATAGCTTTCCAGGGCTGTTTCATATGCGGGATCGGTTTCGATATAATCCGCCAGAGTTTTGGCCCGGCATTCCTCTTCTCCCGGAATCTTTGTCGACAGGTATTTCTGTACGCCGTCCGAATAATTGCTGCGTCGGCGTTCCACCTCTTCCAGTGAAGAGAACCGGTGTTGTAAAAGCCCCTGTTCGTTGACCTGTTCTGACATTTCGGCCGATACCTGCTCGAGGCGTGCAGAAAGTTCCCCCAGTCTGGTTTCGAGATCATCACAGGAGGAGGATATTTCTCCCAACCGGGCAGCCTTTGTTTCGTATTGCTTTCGCGTATTCTCGAGTTCGTCCGACTTGGCGGCATGTTCTTGAGATTTGACCTCGCGCTCGTTCTCAAGACGGGTTCTGCTGATAGAAATCCTGTCCAGAATTTCCTGGCAGCGGGCTTGGACGTTTTTCCTGGAAAGCTCTGTATCCAGATCTTCGGCCATTCTGGTCAGACGCTCAATTTCATGCTGAATAAGCTCGCTCCGTTCTTCAATGGCGCTTTTCTCCTTCACCAGTTCATTCGAGCGGGCTATCAGTCCAAGCTTCTGGGTTTCCTGATTTCCGAGCATATTCTGGGCGTTTCCTACATCCATTTTCAGGCTGGACAACCGGTCGCGGGCTTGATTCACTGATTCTTCCTGAGCGCAGCAGGTATTCCAAATGGATTGGCGCGATTGTTTGGCATTTTCCAGTTCGAGAAGGATGGACTGTTCCCGTTCCTGGGCCGCTTCAAGGCGGGAGGAACATTCCGTAAGTTTTTCCCTGAGCCGGCGATCCTCCATGCCGATTTTAAGGCGATGAACAGAGCGCAGCTCTTCACGCAAGCGATTATATCGCCGGGCTTTGGCTGCCTGGCGGCGGAGGGAGTTCAGCTGGCGTACTACTTCACGAATGATATCCTGTGCTCGCAACAGGTTCTGTTGGGCCATCTCCAGCTTCATCTCTGCGGAATACCGGCGGCTTTTAAACAACGTGATGCGAGCCGCTTCCTCAATCAGGCTTCTTCTTTCTGCAGGTTTAGAACTGAGGATCTGTCCAATTCTGCCCTGTTCCATAATTGCGTAGGAATTTGGCCCGAGTCCGGTCCCTTCAAATATCGCCTGGATATCCTTCAAACGGCATCGGCGACCATCCAGGTAGTATTCGCTTTCCCCGGAACGATAGAGACGCCTGCCTACCGTAAAATTTTCTGATCCGGTTGCTTTGCGCTTTTCTGTACCGTTAAAAATTATTCCTGCCATTTTGTCCGTACGCAGGGATTTGGTGCTCTGTGCGCCTACAACCCAGCTTATTGCGTCCGCGATATTACTTTTTCCACAGCCATTCGGTCCGACGATGGCCGTAATTCCCGGACTGAAGGGGATATTTGTGCGGTCACAAAAAGACTTGAATCCGACAAGTTCCAGTTTCTTTATTTGGCTCATTAAATTTCAATGCCTCCTGATTCTATTTCCTGCCAGCTATAATACGCAGCGTTCAGATCGTTTGCCGCATCATTGCAGATTCTGCAGGAAAAAATCCGCTACCCGTCTGTCGTAGCCTTGGAAATCTTCTACTTTCATATGATGAACGCGTGATGTTTTAAAGGAAATTATTTCTTTTTCAGAGGACAGTTTTTCGTACAGGGCGGTTGTCAAATACCCTAACTTTTTACGGTTCTCTCCGGTAATAAACAACAGAGAACGGTCGACGAGTTTTTCAACGGGGATTGATGT
>JARRLM010000170.1:0-4926 GCA_037386985.1 Acidobacteriota bacterium
AAGAGACAGCCTTTTCTACTTTATCGGTGAGAAATGCGGGCTAGATGATGCAGAGATCCTGACATCAACCCGCACATCTCACGGGGTCTCAGTCGCTTCGGCTTCAGATGAGCTTGAGGGAACACGTGCATGAAAACCATGCATGGTGCATAAAAATCATGCATACGTGCATAAAAATCATGCATACGTGCATAAAAATCATGCATACATGCATAAAAATCATGCATACGCAGCATACATGGTCCTCTGTGACTCCGCAGTATGAAACCGGCTCAAATATTCAACAAAAACCTTGTTGAATATTTGGAGCTGTGAGAAGTGCGGGTTACCCCTCCTTCAGCTTTTTAATCTCTTCGAGCGAGTATTTCTCACGAGGGTGTGAAGGGTGCAGCGAAACGTCACCTACTGTCATGTCGTATTTGGGAGCAAAGAGAACGTGCATCCACTGGAAAGGTTTATTCACCTTCGTGATAGCAATCGGACCGTGCACCAACCCCTTAGGCATGTAGAGAATAGAAGTGGTGTTGACGATATGTTTCTCCCCTTCCTCACCAAAATGTACCTCGATTTCGGCGTCGAAATCGTAGTAATTCCCGGGGTTCCCGCCAAAGATGAAAAAGATTTCGTCGCCATCGTGGGCGTGGGCTAAAGGAGGAAATGCGATCGGTTCGGTGATGGTAAGCAGTTGGACTTCAACAGGAAAGTTGGGAAACCGGGTACCATCACAGCCTTCTTCCGCGCATATGTGCAGCGATGGCGCCCTTCCTTTTTCTATGGGTTCCCTAATTATATACTTCCCGTACTTGGTTTCAGCCATTTTGAATTCTCCTTCTCTTTACCTTCGGTGATGATTACAAAATTCAAAGATAAAACAGGACCAGGCTGTGGTTATAACAGTTTTTAAGGAAAAATAACAGGTTCTTGCCGAGTGGGAATTTATCAAGACTTCGCTGATAATGTACAATATTAATGGATATCGACTCACAAGAAGATTTGGATCTTCAGCAGAGTTTGTGGGTGAATTCCCGGGAACGCCGGCGTCTCGCCGGCATAAACACAATCTGAGAAAGATGATGGTGTAAAATAACTCATATCAGAAAATGACTATAAGAAAATCAGATATTATTCGGATCATAAATGATATGCAAATATCTTTTTTTAAATAACTTAACTATTTAGTTGTTTTTAAATTCACCCACAGATTCTGCTGAAGAGGCGAAGATTTAAAAGATTTCGCGCTTCCCGTTCCGATCTGCAAACAGGAATTCATGGGGTATGTGGCGGTTAATACCACCAGCCGAAACGGAAAACAATGCCGGCAGAAAGCGCCAGATTATCCAACCTTTCTTCCTGGTGACGAGTCAAATAATAATCCGCCTGGATTAAACGAATCGCAACCGTATCGCCCAAGTTCACATCAAATCCACCACCGAAAGCGACCCCCAGCCCGTTATCAAATATAGATTCAGAGGCGCCAATACTCTGGCCTCCGACAGAGCCTTCTCCAGAAACCTTCCAGCTGTCTATACCAGCCAAAACATGGGCGAACGGAGTAACCTTCCCGCTCGATCTTAAAGCAAAGCGCGGTCCCGCCAGAACTGTAAGATTTGTGAATTTTATGTTCGCCCAGGCATCTTGATCCTGAATGTCAATCTGTATCACATCGTCATACACATAGCGGAAATCAGTCACAATTCCAAAAACGCTGTTAATATTGAAGGTAACGGCTCCCTCAAACCCCTTTTTTAGAAACCTGGAATTTGTAACGGTGACCGTATATCCGGCATCGGTCAGCAATCCTTCAAGACCGGATGATATTGCGTCAAAAGTATCTTCTGAAATCCCCATTCGTTGAGCGGAGTATCCGCCATATACTTCCACTCTGGGGAAATCTCGAGCAACCGCCATACTTGAAAACAGAACAATCAAGAATGATGCAAATAGTAAACGTTTCATTATCATATTCTCCAGTTTAAGGCCTGGTAGCATATCCATAGGTAAAATGCCCACCATTGAAAGCGCGCATCCATCAACCGGAATTCCTCATAGTTGTTTCATGCGGTCACAGAAATATGTGTGTTCTCGCATTTTCCTTAAAAAAGCCTGTAAGAAATACAGGCTAATGTCCTTATCGAAATTCCCTTAAGGAACATAATAAATATTTAAAACAGGGATGCCCGTCGGAAACCGATAAAGGCTGTACCGTCTGGATTTTCTATTACATGAGGAAGGAAAACAGCTCGAATCACACGAGTGTCCAGAATCACGTTACGAAAGACTCGTGGATGGATGCTTCGGCTCTTATCTTACTTATTCAACGGGTTGTCCGGGAATAGCAGACAAAACCGATTGATTACGGGTACCGAATAAAGCAATTGCGGCTACAGGAAAATTGGATGACAATGTAAAAAATCCACCTCTTAGACCGGATCCCCGAATCGTGCTGAAATAGTCGGTCAATGAATGGGATTGCCGCTGTCCGGCGGAAATCCTGACCGATGCGGTTTCAACGTACGCTCCCGCATCATTGTAGAGATCCAGGGTCACGACAGCATCGGAATCTCCTGTATTGGCTATCGCTATCTGAGTGTAATAGACGTCATCGGAAGCTACCTGATTGAACACAAGTGCGTTCTGAAGATCGGATACAAGCGGGAAGGAAGCCCTGCTGGTAAGGCCTCGATAGGAAGTATTCCCGACAAGTCTGAGATTATGACTCACAATTTCTACATACCCATCGAATACGAGTGAAGGCGTATTCTGGGTCACATCTGTGGATGTGCCGGATAACGTTCCTGAAAGTTGATTGATACCTTCACTTAATATGTCGGAAATCTGGGTTTGCATCAAATTCTGATCAAGGAAAAATCCCGGATCGTCTATAAAAAGTTTTCCATATGCATTCATCGAGATATTTCTGGTTGCCCCAATCTGTACTCCATCTTTCCCTAGAAGCCGTATCCGGACATTTCCTGCAACCGGCTCGAGGTTGACTATCGAAATGCTGGTTCTATAATCCTTTCTGCAAACAAACTGGGGTGAAATCAAGACAGGTGCGGCGCTATTCATATCCTGCGCAGAAATAAGCGAAATATCCCCCGATCCCGATTGCATCACCTGATACGATTCTACGCCTTCACTGGCGGAAATCCGCACGTAGTCCGAAGAATCAGGCATATTTCCTCTGAACAGGCCTGCATTTAAATTTACGGTTATCGCCCCGTAACCGGCGATTGTTTCGGCTACGGATTCCCGCACCTGACCATCGGGGTTGACCAGGTCGATTGTAAGGCTGGCAGCTTTCAGATTTCTGTTGATAAGGCTGATTCTTGTTCTACCGTAGTCTTCGATGTCTGTAAACACAAAGTTCCGGGACGGTCCCGATAGAAAACCGGCTCCATCTACAAGGCGTGTCTGCCCGTCAAACATCAGGAAAAATCCACGAACGTGATTGTTTGTACTTTCCAGCCTGATCCATCCATTGGAACTGTAGTTGGATAGGATATCTCCGAATATTTCAACGTCTACGAGTGATAATTGCTCTCCTGCATGAATTCGGCGCACTGCGGGATTCGTAATACCTTCCCCGACAATCTTATTGCCTTTCCCGTCGAATGCCGTAAAAATAACATTCGCAGAAATGTCTCCCAAATTCATGATCGACATTCCTGCATAAAGCTCATTATTGCCTGAAACAAGCCCTTCACTGAACAGGGGCATCGTCATAGTGGACGCCACATTCATTGCAATGAACGTATCGTCTCCAGAAACAGCCAGATTCCCCGCCTCGTCACTGGACAGAACGCGGAAGTGATAGACCTCTCCCATGGTCAAACCGTTTATAACCTGGGAATGTGACATCAGCAGGGATGAATCAAGGGATGTCACGCCGCCATAAGCTGTCGTTGTGCCGTATTCAATCTGGGAATCGGACGCTTCATCCGTAGTCCAGTTTATCGTTGCTTCCGTACCGGTCTGTCCGGAAACAACTATCGATCCAATCGCCGGTGGAGTCGTATCGGGCAATGTCCGGAATGTGTAATCTTCAGAAACAGCCTGATTCCCGGCTGCATCCTTCGATTTCACCCGGTAGTGATACAGTGTGTTGATTGTCAGCCCACTCAACGTCTGAACGTGCGATGTCTGCAGAGAAGGATTGAAGGGCGTTGTGCTTCCGTATCCCGCTGTCGTTCCGTACTCCACCTTGATGGTTGCAGCTTCATTCGTCTCCCAGCTTATGGTTGCTCCGCCCGTTGTGATCTCCGAACTGGCAACCGAACTGATTTCCGGCGGTGTTGTGTCGGCCGGGGCCGCCGTTGTCCCGTACTCCCCCTGGGTGGTTGCAGCCTCATCCGTCTCCCGGCTTGTCGCCGCTCCGCCCGTTGTAGTCCCCGAACCGGCAACCGAACTGATTTCCGGCAGCGTTGTGTCGGATGGTGCGGTGAAAACGTCACCCACGACGGTAGAAACTTCATTGGAATAGCCGCTTTCATTCCCGGCAGAATCAAAAGCCGTTACGGCAAAATAGTAGGTCCCGTCGGGTAAACCGGTGACGGTATAGGAGGTTTGGTTTGTAACAGTATGGAAAGAATTATAGGAACCTGAAAAATTCCCGTAGTAAATTTTATACCCTACAACATCTTCGGAAATGCTGGGATCCCATGCCAGGGACACATCGCCGGCAAATACACCGAGAGAACTGCAGAAAATAATAAAAACTCCCAGAATGGCAAAACAATGCGCACGAATACACTGCAGCATATATCTGTCCCTCAATATTTATATGCCCGTTACTATCGATCAAAACGGATTCGGGCCCAGTGATGAGAATCACTAAAAAAGTTTTTTGTGTTCTTTTACGGGAAATAAAATGTTGAGTGTAAATCAACTGGAAATCAGTGGAGGTGCTAATGTGCAGAATTTAAC
>JARRLM010000171.1:0-4921 GCA_037386985.1 Acidobacteriota bacterium
GGCCACAATCACGATCAGGAGGGTCTGGTACAATCCCAGGTGGCCGACCACCCAACCGAACCTGAGGTACATGATGACGCCCAGGATGGTCAGGATAGTGGGAGTGTAAACACCCAGAAACGCTCCAAGATTCCCTTTGGTCTGATTCTCCAAGTCGCAGCCCTCGAGTATGCGGTGTCGCGACGGGAAACCCTTCCGGGACTTGCTCTGCGCGAAACTCCGTGTGGCAGGAGGATTCCGAACGGCCAACAGGGATTAGTTTTATACATTTTCCCGGAGGAAAGTCAAACTAAGACCGTAGTCATACCGTAAAAGGGCCAATAGATAAATAAACACCTTCTTTAGAAAGTCGTATCCCATCGAAGCCTGCGTTTGATTTCCGAAAAGAATCGTTATACCTCAATTCCGAAGTTGGAATTGATAAAATTCAGTTCTACCCGGAAGTCAACAGGTTGCTCGTAGTACTTCCAACTTCGGCGAGGCTGGATGTGCCTTTGTTAAATGACTCGATATTTGCAAGAGATATACATATTCAAGAAATACAATCATGGTAGTGGCGCCACCCGGGGCCAGCCGTCTTCCCAGACGATGGTGGAGATCTTCATTTCGGAATCAGGCTTGCCATCCTCACGCTGCGCCCTGTAGGCGTGGAAGATCAGGTAGTCTCCGCTGCTATCCCGTAAAACAGCGCAGTGACCGGGGCCGACCCATTGACCGTCCTTGCTGGCTGCCAGGAGCTCCGCCCCGCCGCCCTCCAACATGGATTTGCCCTCTTTATCCACATAAGGCCCTGTAACAACTTTAGAACGGCCTACCATAATGCGATACGTACTGCCCGGCCCGCGACAACAGAAATCAAAGGAGACAAATTGATACCAGTAGTCGCCATGCTTGACGATGAAAGGCGCCTCGATGGCCCCGCTTGTGGGCGGGGTCTGGTGTTCTCCTTGACGGGGACGGGCTGCAATGGAATACAAGGTGGTATCTTCGCTGGAGAGACTGCCCGTTGAGCGGTCGATGCGGCGCATCTTGATGCCGCTCCAGAAGCTTCCCCAAGCCAGCCATGCCTTGTTCTCTCCCTCCAGGATAAGGTTGCCGTCAATGGCATTCCAGTCGGTTTCCCCTTCCGTGGAGCGGATGACCATGCCCTGATCGATCCATCGGTAGTCCGGGCTTTCGGCGTCGAGGGTTTTGTTGGTGACCAGGCCGATGGCGGAGCTGTTTTTGCCAAAGGTAGAAACAGAATAGTACACATGATACTTGCCATTGAAGTAGGATACATCCGGCGCCCAGGTGCCGCGAGTGCCGGGTATCTCTTCGGTACACCAGGCCGGTAGTTCCTGAAAGACGCTTCCGGCTGATTCCCAGTGAATCAGATCCCTGGATTTCTTGATGGGGATAAAATTACCCCGCCGGATGCTGCCGCCGGTGCAGAAGACATAGAATGTATCATCCTGGCGAATCATTGCCGGATCATGGGCTCCCAGAACTTGATCCTCTCCCTTCAGCACGAGCATCCTGGGTTCTTCAGCCGGACGGGAAACAGCCACAAGCATCAAAATTGATAGCCAGGCAACTTTCATTTTCATTTTTAAAGCCCCTCAATTTGCTGGGTCGCATCAATAGTTGGTTGTCAGCCTCCTTGCTCAAGGAGAGCACAAAAGCAGCAGGAAGAAAAATCCCAAGAAAGTGGGTGTCCAAGATTTTTTCGCGAAGCTGTTCATCAAGAAAAAATTATAGAAAGCGGGTGGCTGCAATTCCATAGATTAAATGGGTGTCCACGATTCTCCTCAGGATTCTTTACCCTCCAAAGATCATGAGTGTCCACGATTCAGTCCCAACATTTCGGGCAACCTACTTTACGGCCATCACCACCACGGACTTGGCCGGGATAGTTGCAGTCACCCGATTTCCATCCACACTGGCGCCGGTGAAATCAGCCGGCTTTACAATATCCGGATTTTCAAAGGTATTGTGGTCGGTCATTTTTCCTGAAGTCAGGACACGACCGGTGACGCTACCGGGTGAAGCCCCTTCAAGCAGGCATTCGAGCCTGGCGTCTTCATTGGGATTCAGGTTGCAGACGGTAATGTGAATCGTACCGGCATCATTCCTGGAGACCGAGCTGACCAGCATGGGCAGATCGTCATCCGCACCTCTGTAGCTCGGGCAGGATAGTTCCTGGGGCAGCAGCGTGGCACCGTGGTGCACATTGAACATTTCAAAGACATAATAGGTCGGAGTAACAATCATCTCCGAACCCCGGGTTAGAATCATGGCCTGAAGGACATTGTTGATCTGGGCGATGTTGCACATCTTTACCCGGTCGCAGTGCTGATTGAATGTATTTAAAAAAATTGCGGCCGAGACGGCATCCCGAAGCGTATTCTGCTGGTACAGGAAACCGGCCTGGGTACCCGGCTCCTCGTTCCACCAGGTCCCCCATTCATCGATGTACAGATCCACGCTCGCGCGAGGGTCGTGTCTGTCCATGATTGCAAGAGTCCCGTTGATGGCATCATCAATTTCCAGGGAATTCTTCATAAGAACGGCCCATTCCCTTTCGTCGAATTCGGTAGCCGAACCCTTCTGGTTTTGGCCCCAATTGCCGCTGCCGCGCACATAATAATGCTGGCCAATAGCGTTCATGTACTGGCCCGCCCTTTCCATCACAACATCGGTCCAGTGCGTATCGATACCGCCGGGACCGCAGCCGACTTTGACGATTTCATTGCCCGAGTAGCTTCGAACATACGTCTGGTATCTTCGATAGAGATCCGAATAATACTCGGGCGTCATATTGCCGCCGCATCCCCAGTTTTCATTCCCGATACCGATGTACTTGACCTTCCAGGGCTTCTCGCGGCCATTGGCCCGGCGCCAGTTAGCCATATCGCTGTCCTTGTCGCTGGTCATGTACTCGATCCAATCCTGCAGTTCCTCGACCGTACCGGAACCTACATTGCCCGCGATATAGGCTTCGCTGCCCAACATCTCGCAGAGATCCATAAATTCGTGGGTCCCAAAGGAGTGATCGTCTATCACGCGGCCCCAGTGGGTATTGATCATCCTGCCGCGTTCCTCCCTCGGGCCGACGCCTTCTTTCCAGTGGTACTCGTCAGCGAAGCAGCCGCCCGGCCAGCGCAGCACGGGAACCTTCATCTTCTTCAGGGCTTCAACCACATCCGTGCGGATGCCGCGGATATTGGGAATGTCGCTATCCGGGCCGACCCAGAAGCCTTCGTAGACACAACGGCCCAGGTGCTCTGCAAAATGACCGTAAATCTCCGGGGCAATGCGGTGTTCGCCCTGGTCGACCTGCACTACCAGCCTGCTGGTTTCCATGCTGTCCTGGGTGATCGCTAGTGTTGCCCAGGCCAAACCGGCCATTAGCACGACCATTGAGAAAAGAATGATTCTTTTAGGTGTCATGGAATGCTCTCCTTATGGTTCATAATTCCGGCTCATCCTTGGCGCCTGCTCAGGCGCTGCTCCTTTGTAAAGAAAGTGGGTGTCCAGGGTTTCCAGGATATTTTATCTGCAGGATTCAGAAACAATGGGTGCCCACGTTTCCCCTCTCCACTCTCCAAACTAACCGGGTGTCCACAATCCTTCCAGGGTGTTATTGAACTGGGACGCGCATAAGTGTAAAGGAGTAAGGTTTAAACTCTACAACAAATCCAGTCCCGGGGATTTTGGCTATTGCTTCCTGCGGAACGATCTTGTCCGGTTCTTCCAGCGTATTTTCATTCGTCAATTTTTCCGAAGAAAGCACAATGACCTTCATCGCTTTTCCCACCTGTATCCCCTTAAGGTCTATCGTTGCATTCAAAGGACGTTCCCCTACGTTGACGGTCTTGATAATGACTTCCCGGGTGTTTTTATCCCAAGTTGTACTGACATTCAATATGCGGCTTTTTTCATTGATAGCGGGCGTACCCGAAACCTGAGAGGCTAACATATGAGTACCGGGATTCAGGCTGAAGAGCTTCTGCACATGGTAGTTGACCGAGCCGTAGGATTTGAGGTTGTCAAACCAGATCAAATCCGGTCTCCATTGCCAGGCCTCTTCGTGGCCGAACAGCGGTGCATAGCAGCTCATGCGCACCACATCAGCGTTGCGTTCCATACCGGTCATAAAGGCAGCCTCGTACAGGGCACACTTCAATGAATTACGGTTGTCCGGACTGCCTACGCCCACGCTCTGGGCGGCGTACTCGCCCACAAACAGTCCGGGCCCGTTGCGGTCGTAATCATCGTACCAATCTGTATTCTCCAAGAACCACTCGGGGGCCCGGTAAAAGTGTTCGTCCACAACCTCGGGTTTGAGCCTGCGCCATTGCTCCCAGAGGTATTCGATCTCGGCCTCGCCATTGGGGAAAATAGTCCCGTCCGAACCGGTAGCCGCAATGAGTTCAATCTCGGGATATTTGTCCTTGATGGCGTCTGCAAAGGGGATATAGCGTTCAATGTATTGCGGCCCCCACTGTTCATTGCCGATACCCAGCATTTTCATGTTAAAGGGCCGGGTATGGCCCATGTCGGCCCGTAGCCTGCCCCATCGGCTGGAAACCGGGCCGTTGGCAAACTCGATCAGGTCCAGGGCATCCTGAATATAGGGAGCCAGCTCTTCCGGCGGGACCAGTTCTCCAGTATTGAACTGGCAGGCCATGCCGCAGTTGATTATCGGCATCGGTTCCGCTCCAAGATCCTCTGCGAGCAGGAAGTATTCGTAAAAGCCCAGACCGAAACTCTGATAGTAGTCCGGTGTGGGACGGTGCCTGAATTCAAAATTCCAGCGATTGATGGTAACCAAACGATTTATGAGATCCCCCACCGTGCTCTTCCACTGGTACCGTTGTGACAGATCAAAACCCTCGACGATACAGCCTCCGGGAAAACGCAAAAAGCCGGGCTTCAT
>JARRLM010000172.1:0-4908 GCA_037386985.1 Acidobacteriota bacterium
CCTGAAATGTGCATCGCTATTGGTTATAATAGGAACTTGGATATTACCAATACAACCGAAAGGAGCACATTTCAGGTGAATAAAAGAGACCACAAAACCTACCTCCGTGACAAGCAAAATCTTGAAACCCGGCTGGTGAGAAAGCAGTACGAGGATCAGCCCGAATCCATGTTCAAAGACTCCAACATCCACTATCAGATCGCCGAAAGGACTCGATCAATCAGCTTCGGCGGGATCGGCGCCCTTCACAAACTGGTGTGCAAACTGGGATTGGACAAAGCGATCAACAAAAATATTGTACTGCTGCAACGCCATGTGCCCTATTGGGAATCGGATCATGTGCTGAATATTGCCTACAATGTCCTCACCGGTGGCACCTGCATAGAAGACATCGAGCGATTGCGCAACGACGAAACCTACATGAATGCCCTCGATGCGGAAAGGATTCCGGATCCGACCACAGCCGGAGATTTTCTGCGGCGCTTCGAGGAGGATGAGACCTGGATCTTTGCACTACAAGAAACGTTCAACGAAACGAGAGCAAAAGTCTGGGGATTGCAGGAGTCTTCGTTCCGCAAGGAAGCCATCATTGATGTCGATGGCACCATTGCCGGGACCACGGGCGAATGCAAGGAGGGGATGGATATTGCCTATAACGGGATATGGGGCTACGCGCCGTTGATAGTGACTTTGGCCAATACCAACGAGGTTCTCTATCTCGTAAACCGGCCGGGAAACCGTCCTTCTTCGGATGGAGCGGCAGAATGGCTGGACTTGGCGATGGATGGTGTTTCTCCTGTTTTCAAAAAGGTTTGGCTCCGAGGCGACACGGATTTTTCCCTTACACGGAACTTCGATCGTTGGGACGAGCATGTCAGTTTTGTCTTTGGTTATGACGCCAAACAGAATCTCGTTGAGATAGCCGATCACTTGCCGGGAAATTGCTGGAAACGACTTGATCGACCGGAGCGCTATGCGGTCAAGACAGAACCACGGCAGCGACCGGAAAACGTTAAGGACCAAGTAGTTAAGGAAAGGGAGTTTGAAAGCATCCGCCTCCGGAGCGAACAAGTGGCTGAATTCGAATACCGCCCCACCCACTGCAAGAAGATCTATCGGATGGTCGTTGTGCGGAAAAATCTGACGGTTGAAAAGGGAGAACACCGATTGTTCGATGACATCCGGTATTTTTTCTACATCACCAACGACTGGGATCTGACGGCACAGGAGATTGTTCTTTTTGCCAACGACCGATGCAACCAGGAAAACGTAATCGGTCAGCTCAAAAGCGGAGTCAACGCATTGAGGATGCCGTCGGATGGCTTGGTTTCGAACTGGGCTTATATGGTTATTGCGGCCCTGGCATGGAACCTGAAGGCTTGGTATGGGTTGGTGACTGTAGCGCCTGCCGCCCGCCGAGATATTCTGCGGATGGAATTCAAACGCTTCCTGGGGAGTTTTATCCAGATCCCCTGCCAGATTGTAGCCACCGGCCGACGGTTGGTTTACAAAATATTGACCCATAACCGGCATCTGGAGATTTTTCTGGAAACGTTTGATCGTATACGGCATTTGAAGTTTGTGTGAAAACCAGGGTGCTGGGTTAAACCCGATCCCGGCGCTGATCGAAAAGGGGTGAAAGGAGGAGACAGAACAAAGACAAACAAAATCAGCCGGAATAAAAAAACGATGGAAGTAGTTTGTCTTTGTGTGTCTTTTATTCGATTACTACCATTATCGGATCTAAGGTAAAATTCAGAATGCCCTATATACACTCAGAATTCCCGCCCCGTTTAAATCGCGCTTATTTTGGGTCTAGTTTGACTTTTTCGATTTGAGAGGGAAACGTTCTGGATTCTCCAGAATTGTAGTAGAAAGATCAACATCGAGGGCAGGCCAGTAGATATGTCCTCCTGAGTAGAGTTCCACTCTTAAAATATCCGCAAGCTTTGACTCCTTGAACCACGGAAAATTTTCATAAGGAAGAAAATACTCCCTTCCTTCTACAAAGAGCCAAATCCCCTGACTATCGACGTTTGTGACTTCAATCTGTGAAATGCTCGTGCCAGGCATCCAATATCTCCTGTTTCCGTTGTTTTATGATGCTCAGAATGTCGGACAATTCGCTTTCTCTTAATCCGTAATTATTTTCCAGCGCAATTTCTGGCTCAATCCAAAATTTGGCCTGCCCATTGGCATCTCGAACGTGGACGTGAATCCGCGGTTCTTCGCGTGAAAAAAAGTAAAAACGATAGCCTTTCCATCTGAATATCGTAGGACTCACGATTTAATGATACGACACAGGCGCTAACAATTGCAGCCTATTTCACACATTTACCGATCCTGACAACATTTGAGAAACGAAAACGGGTAAAACACCGTTCTGGAAAGTAACCAGGTCAACTGGGCTCCGTGGCCGACGAGCACGCAGTTTTTTATGTGGACCTTTTGCTTTAGCTTGATTTTGGGAATGAGTTGAAGGATCTTCACAAGGGCCCATGGGAGCTGATCCCTCCCAGAAGGCTCAAGCCTCGAGGGGGACCTATTTCCCCTTCGGGGCACTGCGAGCGCAAGTCAGCTACCGCCTTTTCAACTCCAGGTGGCTGTAATTCCCATAGGCGAAGAAAAAGATATGGTAAGTATATGGGAAAAGCTATTTAACTCCGGACTAAGCCACTGACATTGTCAGTGGTGGGGCGTGGGGGCGGAGGCCCCACACCTTTAATGAAGCAACATTGTTGCTGAGTAACGAATGCTGCGTATAACCCTAAATAAATATTCATATTTATGGTCACAACATGTTTTAACATGCAACATGTCAAAATATTGGAAAAGACAACGGCGAATGACATTGTCAGGAGTCGTTGTCAATTAAAGCCACCGACAAGGTCGGTGGTTGTTTACTTTTTCACTTGGATGTATAGTCGTTAGCCTTGATCGGAAATGCCTCCGCACACCAATATTCAGTTTGAAGACTGTGCTTCGGAGGCATTTCGGATAAGTACACTAGGAGGTAGGCGCTGGCGCGAGCTTTTGCGGATGCGTATGGGTTTTCAATAAAATTTGGATACAAAGGGGGAACTTAATAAAGACGCCTCCTCTGGCTTGGTGGTTGTTTGATTTGACATCAATAATCTACCACCAGAGGGGCGCCCTTTTATAATGCGTGGGATAAAAGCCCTTTTTGTGCAATTCCACTCTATGCGTGAGTTCTCCGAATTTCTGATAATTTCTTTTTATGTTAACTTTCAGGAATTCATATTGATTTTCAAGGGCATTTTACTGCGGATGATAAGGGAAAATGGTGAAAAAGTGCAGACTTATACCGTTTTAATGGACTCGCGCATTGCAGGATCCGGCTTTGGATTAGTAGCAGACAGGATCGGCCTGTACTGGAAGGTACTCGACAGACTTAATCTCACGCAATGTTGAACGTTCTCCATGCGCGGGGCCAAAAGATTCATCTAGGATCACAGTTGACTCCGAATATGAAGATTAGCCTATATCAATAAATGGTTTATCTTGACCGAAGCAGACCGTACATACGAACAGGGAACATAAAGTAACTAAACCCAACATTATCCCGGCTTCTGATAGTTTATTTCGCATAAAGTATGATCAAAGTAGCGTAGTATTTTGCTTATGATCAATTTAAGGACCGGTCCCGTTTAGATCAACACCCACCGGTCCTGTAAAGCTTAAAGGCAATGTCGATCCGGGATAAAAGAAAAATTTTCTGTTCCGGGTTTCCCGTTCCCTGCACAACCCATTACTTATTGACATGGGAAGCATAAACCGTCTATATCTATCAGCTGCCAAAAAACGATTTAACCCGGATTAACTTCAATAGCTTTATTTATAAACGTCAAGCAGGAGACCCTCGATGATAACTAAATACAGAACGAAGATCGCGAGCGCCCTCGTTTCATTATTACTGGCAATCGGTCTGGTACAGGCGCATTCCGCCATGGCTCAGGCTCCGCAGCAGAAAGCCAAGCCCAAGATGGCCCAGCGCGGCGGTTTTGGCATAGATTCCCGCGCCGAAACCCGGACATATAAATTTAAAGAGGCGGACAAAGACATGGAATATTGCCTGTTCGTTTCTTCGAAAGTGAGCAAAGACAAAAAAGCCCCCCTCATTGTAACTCTTCACGGTATGGGTGCAGGCCCATCGATCATGGTGAACAAAGATGCCGTGGATCTGGCCGAGAAGGGCGGATACATACTCGTGAGCCCCATGGGCTACAACGAGGTCGGCTGGTACGGAGTATCAATGGGAGCGAAGCCGAAATCAGGCAAAACACCACCGAGAAAGACGGACTCCAACCAAAAGGCTCCGCCGAATGCCAAACCGAAATCCAGGGGAATGGGCGGAATGTTTTCCAGCGCCGACAGTCCTGAAAACTTGAACGAACTGAGCGAAAAAGATGTGATGAATGTTCTCGATATCGTGTGCAAGGAGTTCAACGTCGACGAAAACCGGATATACCTGATGGGCCATTCCATGGGCGGCGCGGGAACGCTGCATCTGGGAGTCAAATATGCATCGAAGTGGGCCGCTATTGCAGCGGTCGCACCCGCCGCTTTCGGCCTCGATCCCAACATTCTGGCCGGAATCAAAGACATGCCGGTGATATTTGTGCACGGCGCCGATGACGAGGTGGTTGCCGTCAGCAATACGCATAAATGGATCGACAAGCTGAAAGAATTGAAAATGACGTACGAGTACAAGGAGCTGCCGGGGATAAGCCATGGCCCTGTGATCACGGCTTCTCTGCCTTACGTATATGAATTCTTCGGCAAACACTCAAAGAAGTAGCCGGAACGCGGGAAGCCAGCGCTTGATGGAGGGATTTTTCTTCCGTTATTTCAAACCGGAAGCGTGACTGTTATGTTCCAATGCAGTCG
>JARRLM010000173.1:0-9219 GCA_037386985.1 Acidobacteriota bacterium
GCATAACTGCCGGGAGGCTGGATTGCCGCGCTTCCGGTGATTGTAATGGGCATGATTGGGACCTGCGCTTTAATTGCCATGATAAAAGCGCCTTTTTTGAATTCACCAAGCCGGCCGTCGCGGCTTCTTGTTCCTTCAGGAAATGCGAGGAATGAATTGCCTTCAGCCAGCAATCTGGCGCCATGTTCAATCCCCATACGGGCTTGCTTCGGATTCAACCGTTCGATGGGAACAAATTGAGCCTGCTTTAAAACCAGGGACAGGAACGGCAGTTGCATCATTTCCTTTTTTATTAGGGCCTTCCAGTTTCTGGGAATGGCATGAGTGAGAACGGGGCCGTCAAAATTGCCCTGGTGGTTGGAAAGAAAAAGATAAGTTTTCCCGGCAGTAACTTTTTCCCGGCCTTCAATGGTTACCCTGATCCCGCATGCATACCCGGCAGTCCGGATGCAGAATCGAGACAGAACGTAGATCAGGCGCGTATCTTTAACAATGAATGTCCAGAGCACGGTCAGCGGCGCTAAAATCAGGACATACAGACCGATGAATATATAAACCAGAGTTGCTCGAATCATAGTACGTGCTTTCCCATTGAAAGACAGATGATTCTACTTCAATTACCGTGCTGACAGGAAATGCATTCATGGTTTTCCCGATTCAATTCAGGTTTCCGGTTCGGTGAACGGATCGGAACGGGGAACGCTGAACTGTGAGCCCGATAATACATGGGGACATAATACATATTCTTTTTAAATTAAGTATTGTGTCCCCATATTTATGAGGTATTTTTGAAAGTTATACGCTTAATCGGTGACGAGGTGTAATTTGGGATTTGACAGTGTTGAAGAAGCTATTGAAGAAATACGACTGGGAAGGATTATCATCGTCGTTGATGATGAGGACCGAGAAAATGAGGGCGATCTTACAGCCGCAGGTGAAAAAGTCACGCCGGAAATGATCAATTTCATGGCAAAGTACGGTCGCGGTCTCATATGCCTTGCCATGACTGGGGAGCGCCTGGACGAGTTGCGCATTCCGATGATGGTCCGGGACAACACCAGCAAATTCGGGACCGCTTTTACCGTTTCCATCGAAGCGCGACATGGCGTGACCACGGGGATATCCGCTGCAGATCGTGCGAAGACCATCCTGACGGCAGTCGATCCCGCTACCATTCCCTCGGATCTGGCTCGTCCCGGTCACATTTTCCCGCTCCGGTCGCAATCCGGCGGTGTATTGATGCGTGCTGGCCAGACGGAAGCTTCTGTCGATCTTGCCCGCCTGGCAGGATTATACCCGGCGGGAGTTATCTGCGAGGTGATGAACGAAGACGGCACCATGGCCAGGGTTCCCAACCTGAAGAAAGTAGCCCGGGAACATGGATTAAAAATCGTTACGGTCGCCGATATCATCGCCTACAGGCTCAGGACGGAGACATTCGTCAAGCGTATTGTCGATTCTGTATTTCCGACCGAATATGGGGAATTTAAAATAGTCATCTTTGAGAACGAACTGGATAACGAGCAGCACATTGCCCTGGTTAAAGGGGAAATTGATCCGGATTCACCTGTGATGGTTCGTGTGCACACTCAGTCGACCATGGCGGATGTGTTTAATTCATTGAGGACCGGCGGAAAGAACAGATTAAAAGCTGCCCTCAGGAAAATTGAGGAAAACGGGCAGGGGATTCTTGTCTATCTGAGGCAGGAGGAAAAAGCGCACAATCTCGTCGATGAAATAAACGGGAATGCGAGCAAAAACGCCATGGTCGAAACTGCCGGGAGTAATCCTATTTCAAATCCTTCCAGCAATTTAAGGATCTATGGCATCGGCGCTCAGATACTCCGGGCGTTTGGGGTGCATCAGATCCGACTACTTACCAATCGTCCCAAAAAGATTATCGGCCTCCATGGATACGGCATTACGGTCGTGGAACACATTCCCCTGTAAGATTTTTCGGATTACGACTTCAGTTTTGCGATCTGCTCTTCAATAATTTCGTCTTCGATTTTCTCGAACAGGAGTTCTCTTTTTCCCAGTGGATGTCCGTCGGCAAGCGTTATGTCCGGTATTGAAGCCCAGTTCCGATCCCGGTGGGAACCGGGACCGTTCAGCATTTCCCACAGTCTCTCGGCTGAAAAAGGCAGGAAGGGCTCCATAAGGACCGCAAGTGCCGCCATCAGCCGCAGGGTCGTATTCAGAATGGTCCCACAGCGCTCCCGGTCGGTTTTTAGCGATTTCCAGGGGGCGGAATCATTGAAGAATTTATTGCCGGTCCTGGCTAGTTCCATCATTTCATTCACAGCGCGGCGAACCTGGAATTTATCCAGGGCGTCAGCGATTTTCTGCGTGGACTGGGCTATGGCCGCGAGCACTGCGCCATCGGCCTCTTCAGGCTTTGATGCGGGGGGTACCTTGTTTTCAAAATTCTTTTCTGTAAATGAAAGGCATCGGTTGACCAGATTACCCAGCACATCGGCCAACTCGGTGTTGTTGTGCGCCTGGAAATCCTTCCATGCGAAATCTGCGTCCTTGTTTTCCGGAGCATTTGCCTCCAGATAGTAGCGCAGCGGATCGGGCGGGAAAACGTCGAGGTATTCGTCCACCCAGACGGCCCAGTTGCGGCTTGTGGAAAGCTTGTCCCCCTCGATATTCAGAAACTCGTTGGCCGGTATGTGGTCCGGGAGTATAAAATCCCCGTGCGCCATCAGCGTTGCGGGCCAGACGATGGCGTGGAATACAATATTGTCCTTGCCGATGAAGTGAATGAGCCGGGTGCTGGGATCGCACCAGTAGTCGCGCCAGCGCTCCGGTTGTCCCTGCTTTTCAGCCCATTCCACTGACGAGGAGATGTAGCCGATGGGAGCTTCAAACCAGACGTACAGCACCTTGCCTTCCGCGTCCGGCAGCGGAACCGGTACACCCCAGTCGATATCCCTCGTAATCGGCCGGTCGGTTAGTCCTTCCTGAAACCATCCGGAGCAGAACTCCCGGACATTGTTTTTCCAGTCTGGTTTGGAATCCTGCCATTTTTGGAGTTTTTCCTGAAACTCCGACAAACAGAAATACCAGTGTTTTGTTGACCGCATCTCAGGGTTTGATCCGCATAACTTGCATTTCGGTTCGATCAGCTGCTCCGGCTCCAGCCATCGACCGCAGGCTTCACACTGATCTCCCCTCGCTTCCTGCTGGTGACAGTGGGGGCATTCTCCCTCGATGAAACGGTCGGGAAGAAACCGGGCACACGTATTGCAGTAATACTGTTCTACTGATTTTTCCCTGACGAATCCCTTTTGATTTATGGTGAGAAATATTTCCTGTGATATCTTGTGATGCACCGACAGCGAAGTTCGGGAATAGTTGTCGAAACTCAGGCCGATATTCTCGAAGCTTCTGCACATAATGGAATGGTATCGGTCGACGACCTCCTTGGGCGAAATCCCTTCGCTACCCGCGCGGATCGTGATGGGAACCCCATGTTCGTCGGAACCGCATATGAACAGAACGTCGGAGCCTTTCAACCTCTGGAATCGAACAAAGACATCCGCCGGGATATAGGCTCCGGCAAGATGCCCTACGTGCAGGGGGCCGTTTGCGTAGGGAAGCGCGGCAGTCACAAGGAGTTTTTGCGCTGAATCGTCCACAGGAATAATCCTTTCAATAATTAAAGCGTCGTTTCACGTTTCACATTAAAAATTATCCGATCTGTAAATCCCTGAGCTGCAACAGGAAATACAAGAGTATCTTTTAATCTTTCATACCTCAAGGATTGTTGAAATTCACGCTTCGGTTAGCGATTTTGCAGTTTTTCCCTCTTTACGTAATCTCTAAGTGCCTCCCGGGTTGACGGGAAAGCCAGATCGTCCCAGGGTATGTCCTCGAGATTAAAAGCCCGGATTTCCCGGCTTTCGGGAGTTATGTCCGGTGTGCCGCTTATGACGGTTGCACAATACGCGATCATGACAATACCGGCTTCGGCGTAGGAATACACATTCAACAATCGATCGAGCCGGACCTGGAGCATGGTTTCTTCATATGTTTCCCGGACGGCTGCATCCGGAACGCATTCACCCAGATCCACATAGCCTCCCGGGAAGGTCCAGCTGCCAAAAGAGGGTTCAATATTCCTCCGGATCAGCCAGATTTTCCCATCCTGTTTCGGAATTGCACCGGCTGCGACTTTCGGGTTCAGATAAAAAATGAATCCACAGCCAATGCAGACCCTTTGAACCCTTTGATCTATGTCCAGGTAACGTTCTTCAAGCCTGCATCCGCAGCGGGGGCAGAACTTGGCCCACTTTGAAGCCTCTCTGTGTTCTACATTTTTACCGGTTCCACTTTCAGGCATAGTTCTCTCTCATAAACGCACGATCCTGTCTCTTTCATTTCACCCACACAACGCTCGAAGCTTATAATAACAGCATGTTGAAATGGCCGCTAAAAATTCGTGATTTTCACCCGAAAGATCTTGATACCCTGCACAACATTGACATTCTCTGCTTCCCTGAAGGTATCGCATTTTCCAGGGAGGACCTGCTGTTCATCTTAAACTATTCCGGAAGCATAACACGTGTTGCTGAGGCGAGCGGAAGGATTGCAGGATTTGTCATGGCGCGGATCGAAAACCATCGGCGAGCTCATATTGTTACCCTGGATGTTGTTCCCGAAGCACAACGCCACGGGATCGGTTCTCTGCTTATGGAGGATGTTCACAATATTCTGAGGGAGCGGGAAATAGGTGCCTCAATCCTGGAAGTTGGCACCGACAATTTGGGAGCCCGGCGTCTCTATGAAACGCTAGGGTACCGATATGCTGGGCTTCTTTCAGGTTATTATAACACCGGCGATGTTCACAGGAGCTCCTGCAAGAGCGAAAACACGGAGACACACAAGGGCAAACACAAGGTTAAATGGTCCGATTTTTTCATTAGGGCCTGGGAATGTAGCCCTTGCGGGTCTTCACCTTGAATTTAACCGGTTTGCCGTTTTTCATCATATCAGCCTGGACTTCTACCTGGATTTTCCGGAATTTATCGTCTTTTTTCGTGTTGGTTGAGATATACCCGATACTGTACTGGCTTCGCAATAGTGTGGATATGTTGTTTACGATTGCGGGAAGTTCGGAATCATGTCGGGGGAAATACGATCCTCCGCCAGTATATTCGGAAATATATTTAAGATGGTTGTCCGCCATTTGATAGTCGAGGCTGTTTTCCATGTTCGTATAACCGTATGCCTCAAGGAGAAGGCGGTAATACTGGCCCATGCTGATGGAGTAGATTACTGCGTTGGAACTTCGACACATTTTCAGCGTATCCTCAAATGTGTTACCACTGAAAGAATTAAATCCGGTACTGACAAGAATGATTGCAACCTTGCCGTCGATTTCCTGTGTCCGGTCTATAGCGTCGATAACGGCATCGAAGAGATTATTCTCCTGTATTGCGGGGAAACTGAAAGTTCTCAGGGTATCCAGAATCTTCTGGGGATTCTGGGTGAAATCGCAAAGGAGTTTGGGTTTAATGTCGTACCCGATCACTCCCACCCAGTCTCCGCGTTGAAGTTTTTGGACAAACGTGTAGATGATGTTATAAATCTGGTCAATAAATATTTGGTCGACTGCATAGGATGAGTATTTCCTCATCTCGACCAGAAGGACGGCCGTAATGTTGGCTTCTATAGGAGAAAAGTTTGTTATCTCCTGCTTGACCTTGTCCTCGTATACGAGGAAATTTCCCGGCTTCAGGCCGGTTATCACGTTGCCCTTATCGTCCGTCACCAGCACCTGAAGCGTAACAAGGTCCGATGAAATCGAGATTGAAAACTCGCCTCTGGGGGCATCTTCATCCGGTTCGGCTTTGTTGCCGCTTTCCTCTTGCTGATAGAAAGGAGGCATGCTGCCGGAAGAAGTGTCTGGCGTATGTCCGGGCAGAGAAGATGTTTCCGCCAGGCTGGAATGTAGGGGAGCGATCAAAATAAGGACACACGCTATGAGAATTAGGATATTAAGAATATGTTTTGTGCTCATGATGGATGACTGGCTCCTGTAGACATTGAATTCTATGTAAAAATAGTAGCACATTTGTGTTGAGGGTTCGTGTATAAATAAATTGATTTGACCTTAAATTTCCCCGGTGCTAATAATTGTTCGTCGCGATTTTTCAGTATGTTTTAGCTGGAGGTTCACTGTGAGTTACTGCCCGGAATGCGAAGCCGTCATCGACGAGGAATTCGAGGATATTGGAGAAATTATTTCCTGCCCTGAATGTGGCGTTGAACTTGAAGTGATTTCCATCGATCCTGTTGAATTTGATGTTGCGTTCATGGAAGAAGACGAAGATGACGAATTCTCCTTCGACGACGATGAAGACGATTGGGGCGACGACTCTTACGATGAAGATTACGATGAGGACCGTTGACATTCTGAGTTCATTCAGAACCGGTATGTCGGTGTACTCGCGCAGTTGCGGTGAGTTGTCGTATCCTGACGAGCTTTTACGGAACCTTTCGAATACTGTGCTCTATTTTGCTGCTTCTGTCACTTCGATCGAATGTAGCGTGCTCAAGCTTTCCCATAGCCTGTATATTTTGCAGTGCAGCACCATCGGAAAAGAAGAGCCATCCCCCAATATATTATGCTTATAAAAGCGACTCGCCAGGGTGATGGGGTACCCCGGGCACTGGTGAGCATTTTCTCTTTCCCGTTCCGGATTCTAAAAGAATGCGGAGATACAGTCGCAAGAGTCGGTCTTTTTAGGACAAATGGCCTGAGAAGGTAGGTGTAGATGGAACTGAAGGATAAAGAACGGAAGTTGAAGGAACTATTGAAAGGTATGGCTCCTGTTGTCATTGCGTTCAGCGGCGGCGTGGACAGTTCCTACCTGGCATATATAGCTCACGAGGTTTTGGGAGATCAGGCGCTCGCAGTTATGGCTGAGAGTCCTTCTGTTCCTTCGCATCAATATCAGATTGCGGACCGGGTTATAGAACAGATAGGGGTTGCATTTAAAAGGATCCGTTCCCATGAATTGGACATTGACACTTACAGGGCCAATCCGGTAAACCGGTGCTATTACTGTAAAGATGAGCTTTTCTCCAGGCTGGAAACTCTGGCGGAAGAATATGCCTCCGCCACAATTCTTGACGGCTTGAATGCCGATGACCTGAACGATTTCCGGCCCGGAAGGAAAGCCGGAGAAAAACACCGCGTGCGAAGTCCCCTTATGGAAGCAGGGCTTACCAAGGAGGAAATACGGGAACTTTCGCGAAGAGCGGGCCTTCCCACAGCGGATCTGCCCGCATCCGCCTGCCTGGCCTCCCGTTTTCCCTATGGCGTTTCCATCACAGAAGAGAAGCTCCATACCGTAGACGAAGGTGAGGAGTACTTGAGAGAAATGGGTTTCAGGGTGTACCGTGTGCGGCATCACGACCATCTCGTGCGGTTGGAGTTCGGCCGTAAGGATCTTGAAAAAGCACTGAATCCGGAAATAGCGCGAAGACTTGCGGAAAGGTTCAAACAACTCGGATTCAAATACGTGACGCTCGATCTCGAAGGGTATCGAACCGGATCAGCCAATGAAGTGCTGGACAGCACGGAAACCGATCCCTTTACCGCCTGACAACAATGGCATACAAATGAGCGAATGTATGAACGTGTAAACGGCCGAAGGTAGAGAGCCAGAAAAGGATAATCAGATCAACATTCGTACGTTGCAGCGTCTTCCCTCAAACGTCCAATGTCAGAAATCCTGCTACACTGGCAATCCGAATCTGTTCTGGGATGATGCTATACCCGGCAGATCCCGTTCGAACGTGTAAACGGCATTTCTCCCATTCGTTCTAATGTCCCTACGTTTAAAATTTATTCGTCGGATTCGAGGACCCGCTGAATAACTTCCTTCACTTCTTCGATTTTAAAAGGTTTGGCCAGAAACCGGCTGTGATTTTCTTCAAAGAAGGAACGGGTTTCATTGCTTACCGTATCACCCGTAACAAAGATAATGCGGTTGGCCAGCCTGGGACGATGTTCTCTGATCCAGTTGAATAGTTCCTTGCCGCTCATCTGCGGCATTCTGAAGTCGGTAATGACGATGTCATACTGAATATTTTCCATTTTCTGGAGTGCTGCCTGCCCGTTGTTCACCGTATCGACAGACATGGGTACCGTCTGGAACGCCTCGACAAAAAAGTCCAGGATATATTTCTCATCGTCCACTACAAGAATGCGCCTGTTTCGAACAAGGTTTTCGAAATCATGTCCCAGTGCAGGTATTTCAATTGCGGATTCTGTATCGTCCTGGAGGTTGGCCATAATCGGTATCTCCACGAAGAATGTAGAACCTTCATTCAGGCGACTTCGGACGTATATATTGCCGTCGTGTTCTTTGATCATCCCATAGGAAAGGCTGAGACCCAGGCCGGTGCCTTTACCGACTTCTTTTGTGGTGAAAAAGGGATCGAATATTCTATTCAGATGGTTTTCCGGTATCCCGGGGCCATCGTCCTTGATCTCAACAATGATGTTTGCATTCTGGGAGTCGGTTCTTGTGCGGATCTTCAACTGTCCCTTCCCGTTGGATTCCAGCATAGCCTGTTCCGCATTGGTTACTATATTCAGAAAAACCTGTTGAAGCTGATGGGCATCGGCGATTGTTTTCGGAAGGTCGCGGTCCAGATTCCGGTGAATTTCAATATTGTTTACCTGCAACTCGTAGCTTCTCAGTTCGACGGTTTTTTCGATGATCTCGTTGATATTGGTCAGGGTTCTTTCAGGCTTCTGTTTACGGGCAAAGGACAGCAGGTTCTGGACGATTCTCTGGCAGCGTAAAGCCAGATTGTTGATTTTATGAAGGTTTTCTTTTGCACGATCGTCCAGGTCTTCACGCAACTTTAGAAGCTGGGAATACCCCATAACCCCTGTTAGAGGATTATTCAGTTCGTGTGCGATGCCCGAGATGAGTTCGCCGATGGCAGACAGCTTCTCAGACTGGATGAGCTGTTGCTGGAGCAGCTTTTCGTTGCTGATATCTTTTGCCACATGAATAGATCCCGCAAGGCGGTTGTTCTTGTCATACCACGGGCTAACAGATAATTGAAACACACCTCCCATGGGTGGCAGGTCGACTTCTTCCACGATTAGTGCATCCGATTTGGGGGGAAGCGTATGCCGGCACTCGGTTTGATCGGAGCATTCCTCGTTGTAGAGTTGGGAGCAGTATC
>JARRLM010000174.1:0-8647 GCA_037386985.1 Acidobacteriota bacterium
CCTCTGCATCCGCCGCTTCCTTTGACATGGTGCCTAGGTAGCTTGGCAGTTCTACGACGGCCATGGACGCAATATCCTGAAGCGGAGGAAAGCTCTTGATCAGGCTCGAAACAAAATTTGACGTTGACGAGCCTGATCCTGCTCCGGCATTGGAATCCCAAACGGTGATCTTGTCGATCTTCAGTTTGCTGATTGCTTCGACCTGTTTTTCGACGATCTGTTCCAGTTTCTCAACCATCAACAGGGTGGCTGCCGCCCGTGCGTCTCCGTTGCAGCTTGATACGAGGGACTGGTACCCGGCGGCTTTGCTGTCCAGCAACTGGCGTACGCCTTTAGCTTCCGCCTCGTACTCGGCCAGGGTAGCGTCGGCACGTCCTTTGGCCGTCCTGCGGCTGCGCTCAGCTTCGGCGTCGGCTGCAATCTCAATCTTGCGCCGTTCAACTTACACCTTTACAACTTCCGCCGCATTGAGCCGTTCCTGCTCGGCATGGTACTCGGCTTTTTGAACCTCGGCCTGCGCCTTGCGTTTGGCCACTTCCCCTCGCTGCATGGCTTCGGCTTCCTTAATCGCCAATTCCGAGTTGGTGGCGGCGATATGGGCTTTGGACGTATTTTCGCCGGCCACGGCTTCCGCTTCCTGACCCTGAACGTATATGCGTTGATCCGCTTCCGCTTTCTTTTTGCCCTTTTCAGACTGGGCCATGTTTTCCGCTACACGGATTTCTCTTTCCCGAACGGCTTCCGCTTCTCCGATGGCGCCCGACTTTTCCTGTTCGGCAACATCGACCTTGGCGCGGTTGATGGCCTCGGCCGCCGCCTTCTTTCCGATGCTCTCGATGTAATTCGATTCATCGGTGATATCGGTGATGTTCACATTGATAAGATACAGCCCTACCTTGTTGAGTTCCGGTTCGACATTCTTGCGGATGGCTTCCAGGAAGCTTTCCCGGTCCTGATTGATCTGTTCGATGGTCAGCGAGGCAACCGTAAGACGGAGCTGGCCGAAGATAATCTCCCCCGCCATCTGCTCGATTTCTTTTGAACCTAGATGCAGCAGGCGCTCGGCGGCATTGGTCATGATCCCCTGTTCCGTGCTGACACCGACAGTAAATGTACTGGGAACGTCAATGCGGATATTCTGCATGGATAATGCATTCTTCAGGGGGATGCCGATTGTCATAGGCGTCAAGCCAAGGAATGCGTAATCCTGAATAATCGGCCAGACCATGGATCCTCCGCCGTGAATACATCGGGCCGAGCGGCCGGTTCCTACTTTTCCGAAGACGACAAGAATCTTGTCGGACGGGCATCGTTTGTAACGCGATGCCATGTATACGATCATGAAAAAGACGATGAAGCACAGACCAAGTGGAACTAACAGCAAATCCATGAGAGCCTTCCTTTCTGTGTTATTGACAACGCCTTTTGGGTGTGGCTTTAGCCCGCATGGCGAGGCTTGTTGTGAATTTCTTTTTTACTTTCCCTCTTGGAACGGTTTGTCCTGAACCGCAGCTCAAAGACCGCGGACTGCGAGCATTCCTCCACTGGTAATTTCAGAAACGCACACGCGTTCCCCCGTTTTCAGTTCAACCTTGTCCTGCGAAACGGCATCCATAACCATAAGCCGTCCGCTGACTGTAATCTGAATTTTGCCGATACCATCGCAGGGGATCGTCAGATAGACTGTACCTTCTTCTCCTATTGCATCATAAATCTGCATGTTTCCGCTGCTTTGAAGGGATCGCATCAAAGCAAATCCTTTCGCAACCAACCACATTGCGAAAAGGCCCACCAGGACGCCTACGATAATTATCACAATGGATCCCAGCATGGTACTGCGGCTGAAAGCGAAACCGGTTAAACCGAACATCATAACGAAGGCGGTTAATCCCTGCATCGTTAAAAGCTTGAGTCCGGCATCGCCATGAACATGGTCTCCATGATCGATATCTTCGAGGGCGCCATGATCGTGGTCTAAATCTACAGAATCTGGGTGCATATCATCGGTATCTCCGATTCCTGCAAGCATCAGGATTGTGCGGAGGATGAAGAATCCACCGCCGAATAATGCACACACAAGATAAACTTTCTCGAGGAAATTCAAGCCATCCAGGTATTCCATCATCAGCGAATCCTCCTGTCAAAGACGCGATGCGTCCGGTTTTGATTGCTTCTTTTCCCTGATAGAGTTCAGACGCCGCTCAATCTCGGCTTCCTGTTCGAGTGTTCGCAACCTGTCTTCGAGAGAGCGGTTGTATGTTTCGGGCAGCCTGCCGACGGCATCGATGGAAAATCCGCGCGTGTTGTCGTTCTCCTGCATTCGGGATACCTCTTCGAGAATGGCCGCACCGGCTGATCGAATTTTATCCGTGCTCCGGTAGGTTCCAACGGCCTTTTTTACCGATCGGGACCTTTTAATAATTTCATTTTTGCGCTGTTTTAACTCTTCAAGTTGTGCCTGCAGGTGCAGGCGCAACTCGCGGGCCTCGAGCAGGGCCTTTTCACCCTGTTGCAGAGCATGGCGCTGGTTTTCAGCGAGGCGTTCCGCTTTGACCTGTTCAGCCAAAGCTTCCCGGGCAAGAGATTCATCCCCATGCCTCAGTGCCATCTCCGCCCCTTTTTCAAGACGGATCATACGCCCTGTCAATTCATCCAGGCGTCGTTGATTTGTCTTGAATGCCGCTGCGGCTTTGCTCTCCGCATTTGCCGCATCTCCAATCCTGCTCTGCATCTCACGAACCAGCTGTGGAAGCACGATTTCCGGTTCCTCTACCGTTTCGAGAAACGCGTTTATGCGGGACAGGGTAATGCGTTTAAACCGACTGACGAAACCTGCCATTGTATAACCTATAGAATACTTGAAATCTCGGAACCGGGAGACAAATTAATGAGTCCGGCCCAGTTTCTTTTTTAATGCATCCAGTTCCGAATCAACGATCGAATCGACCGTCTTGCGCTCGATCTCCCTGTCGATGGCAGCCATGTCGGCCCGGACTTCGCGGTCAATTTCAACCTCCATTTCCTCCTGAAGCACTTCCTCTTCGAAGGATGAGAAATTGATATCGTTTCCGGAAACGGACATGGCTTTATCCAGCTTTCCGCCGAACGCTTTCTGTGCCTGAGCGGCCCGTTTGCGGGTTTGCAGTTCGGAAAGACCCAGCCTTGCGGCGTGCAGATGATCGTTCAAAACTATGAGACTTTCTTTCAGTTCGTCATATGTCCTTCCGCTTTGTTCGATCATTCTGCCCAATCGCTGCGCGCGTTCCCGTGACCGGATCCGAAGGGTGAGAGCGTTGCGAGCTGCGGATTCTTTACCGCTCTTCAGCTCCGCTTCAGCTTTCTGCATCCACTCCTCAATGGCTCGCTCGGACTGTGCCCGTTCCATTTCCAGGCGTTTGCGCGACACACCATAACTGGCCAATGCCTTCTTGGCTTCCCCTATGGTTTTTTCCAGTTCTTCAATCTTCTCGCGTAATACCATCTCCGGTGTATCTGCCCTGTCCAGCAGGCTGTGTATGTTGGCCTGGGCTATACGCCGAATTCTGTCGATAATTGACATAACTGCCCCCTATCCTATGGCTTGAGTAAAGAACTCCGACCTACGGTCCGAGTTCTTCCCAAGGAAAAAGCCATGGGGGATTCTCCCCTCCCCAGCCTTTTGCTGGGGCCCACAGCCTTTTGCTGGGGCCCACAGCCTTTTGCTGAGGCCCACAGCCTTTTGCTGGGGCATTCTGGCTTTTTCCCGCAAACAGTTCTGTAGGCTGTTGCTGTGCGCCGATTCAGTAGACTGGGATAGACCCGCTCTTCGAATAGTACGCACCGCAGATTAGACGTCTGGACCGCTGATTTTCTTTTTCAGCTCGGCAAGCCGTTTCTCGATTTCATCGTTCTGTTCGAGTTCGTCAAGACGCCGTTCAAGCGATGGGGTGGGCCCGCCTTTATCCATTCCGCGACGGATTTCCAATTCGGCCTCAGTTTCCTCTACCTTGCTTTCCATTCGTACCACTGCGTCCAGGATACTGTGAGTCGAACTGGCGCTTCCTCGCACGGTTTTCTCTATCTTCTGCTGTGTGGAAGCGATACGCGCTCTGGTAAGAATCTCGTTTTTCTTTGTGCGGAGTTCGTCGAGCTGTTCCTCGATCTGCATGCGGGCACTCTTGGCGTCTTCATAGGCGCGTTCTGCACGGGTGACGGCGTCTCCCTGGAGTTTCAGTTCCAATTCAAGTGCAATCTGTGCCTTTACGGCATCGCGTGCGGTTTCGTTGTCGCCTTTTTCGACCGCAATTTCTGCGCCGCGCGTCATGCGGTCCAGTTTCTGGCGAATCCCGTCGGAGTCGCGGGCGGCTGCTTTGCAGGCGGCCAGCGCTTTCGTCTCAGCAGAGACAGCTGCGCGTACCTGGTCCTCCATTTCACGGACCAGTTGCGGAAATAGAACTTCAGGATCTTCAACCGTGTTGAGGAAGTTTTCGATGCGAGATATGGTGATTCTGCGAATGCGATTAATGAGACCCATGGCGTTCTCCTCTCTTTAGCTTCCGGGCTGTTCGCCTCGGGTTGGCCGGCGACGAAAGACTGTGTTAGAGCTTTCTTATCGCCTCAGGGTTGGGCTCTCTCTCCCTCCGCTTGGCGGGTGAGGCCCATTTCAAGTCTCTTATATCATATGCCACCAATTTCAGAGAAAAGCAAGAAGATTCGGAAAGAATTCGGATAGGATTATTTTTTCTCTGCGTTTTTGATGATTTGCTTGAAAATTGGATTTGTGATTAGAAAGGAAAATTCGCTTGCCCGTGCCCGGTTGATTTCTTCCTCAGGAAAGCTGGCCAGCATGGCTTCCATTCGTTCGGCAACCCCTTCCTTGAATTCCCGGTGGGTAAAGATATAAAGGTCGTTGCGCTGGATTCCGCGCACATATGACCGACTTCGTGAATGTTCGTTGCAACGGGTCCGGGACAGAAAGCCGAGACGCCGATGTTGTCTTTGGCCAGCTCGCCGCGCATCGCCTCGCACATTCCGACCACTGCAGCTTTTACCGTGGAATAGATTGTGCTTTGTGAGAGGGGAATAACTCCTCCCATGGACGAAGTGGTGACAATGTGGCCGTCCTCGCCATGGCTGAGGATGCGGGGCATAAAAGTCTGAATCCCATTGACGACACCGCCGATCATGACCTCTATGGCCCAGTCCCAGTCATCGAATTTCGCCTGCTTCAAGGGTCCAAGAATACCCATACCCGCATTGTTGCAAAGAACGTGAACCTTGCCGAATACGTGTTCGGCTTCGTCAGCGGCAAGGGCAAAGGCTTTGCGGTCGGTAACATCCAGGCGAAGATGATGCACATTCTTCTCCTTGTTCTTCTTCCTGAAATAGGCCGTGGATTCACTCAGATGGTCCTGCCGAAAATCGGATATTACGACCTTCATTCCGGCGTTGACGAATGCGATCGCCATGCCCAGTCCGATGCCGCTGGCTCCACCCGTGATAAAAGCGACTTTTCCTTCGACATGTTTCATAATTTCCTTCTCCAGAAAAATTTGTGTCGGGTTACATCTGCACAAACCGACAGGCAATTCATACAGTCATTTTGTTTGACACAGCTCTGCGACCTTGTCTCTTTGTACTTTTGCCACGGGCTGTTAACCTCCATTTCTCACAAAGTTCCTATTTATTCTTAAAAGTTTCCAGTAGTATCATTAAAGCAGGCCTGAGGTCAGCTCGTTTGTCCGGCTGCAAATGGGCGATTTGGGCCGTTAAGAACTGTTCAATCCTCTTCCGGATTTCAACCAGCGCTCTCCGGCCCTTCGATGTCAGCTCAATTTTTATGAACCGACGGTCAACAGTTGACTTTTTACGTCTAACCCACCCGCGCTTAACCAGGGTGGTTACGGAATTGGACATCGTAGGCAGACTCACTGCCGAGATCTCGGAAAGACCGCTCAAAGTGCTGGATTCCTGCTCAAGCGCAGCCAGTATTGCCAGGTGTGAAGGGTTTACATACTGGCTGCTGCGTCGCAGTTCTGAAGAGACAGCGCGTTCGATCAACGGCATAAGATCACAAATCTGAATGGCAATTGTGCGAGCTGAAGGCGTCATTTGTTTGGAATAAGAAATTGAATATAGCCACAATCTTGCCCTGAAGAAAATCTTCTATTGGCATTGCTGTAGACACCGCTTTTCCCGCCTTTAGAAACTGCCTTCTCGATGGATTGCAACTCATGAATCCTCCTTTGAGAAAGGCCGACGTGTACTCCGATCAAGGCCGAATGTTGATCTCACATTAGCTCAAATTCTCATAGGTATCAACGAAAATTGCAAATTATAGTTTGCTGTACTAATTATTAATTTCCCAAATTTCTTTACAGAAGGTTACCCGGTAATTGATAATAAATTAAGAGCTGTGAAAGAGACTATACGTGGTGCAGGCCCGATCTGCGAGACACACGAACGAATAAATATTACAGGCCTTTTACATACACTGGCGGCAACGGAAGGAGGAGTAATGGTCGGTATTACCGCAGCAGGCGCCTATATCCCGATATACAGGCTTCGTTTGAAAGATATAGGGAAAATGTGGGGCTTTCGAACAGCAGAGGGAGAAAAAGCGGTAGCCGGTTATGACGAGGATACCGTTACGATGGCGGTATCGGCTGCATTGGACTGTATGAAACGGTGTGGAGGAAGGACTGAAGGGTTGTATTTCGCCACGACAACTTCACCGTATCGGGAAAAACAGAGCGCGGCCATAATCGCCGGTGCGGTCGATCTGGACAGGCGTAGCCATACTTCGGACTTTTCAAATTCCCTAAGGGCCGGCTCGGCAGCCGTGAAGGCGGCAATCGACGCCGTTCAAAGCGGTGCGGCGAAGCAGGTGCTTGTAGTTAGTTCGGATTGCCGCATCGGGGCTCCGAAAGGAAGATTCGAGCAACTTCTGGGAGATGCCGCCGCAGCCCTGTCCATCGGATCCGACAACCCAATCGCGACCCTGGAAGGACAGTATTCCATCTATAGCGAGTTCACGGATATCTGGAGAACTCAAAACGATGCGTTCCTGCAGTCCGGAGAGGGAAGATTTATTGAAGAGACCGGCTATCTACCCGTCGTGCAAGAGACCATTTCAGAATTGATGAAAAATTATGCGCTGAAACCGGAGGACTTATCCAAAGTCGTGCTCTACGCCCATAACGATCGGGAGCATGCAACCGTGATGCGGACCTTGGGATTTGAAGAATCCCAGGTCCAGGATCCGTTCTTCGATCGAATCGGCAATACAGGAACTCCCGCATCCCTTATAATGCTTGCGGCTGCTCTGGAAGAGGCAGCACCTGGAGATAAAATTCTTTTCGCGAATTACGGTGACGGATGCGATGCGTTCCTGTTTCGTGTCACCGAACAAATATCGACGATTCAAGGGAGTCCTGTGGTGAAAGACAGGCTGGCGGGGAAAACCCACCTCGACTACGGTAAATACCTCGAGTGGCGCGATCTCATTCCCGTTGAAGCAGCAAGCCTTCCGGAGCCTCTTGAGCTGTCGCTGTCGAACCGCTGGCGAAGCCGAATGACGGTTTCCAGCCTGTATGGTTTCAAATGCAGGAATTGCGGAACTCCCCAGTTACATCCGGGCGGACAAAAAGTGCGTGTATGCGTCGAGTGCCAGTCCAAAGACGATTTTGAGGCATACAAGTTCTCGGACAAGACCGGGAAGCTCTTTACCTTTTCGATCGATCATTTACAGCCTACGAAGAATCCTCCGGGCCTCAATGGCGTCGTCGATTTCGACGGCGGCGGCAGGCTTGCTTGCGAACTGACTGATTATGACCTGGAGAAGGTAGAAGTAGGCATGCCTGTGGAGATGACTTTCAGAAAGCTCTCCAGCGGCAAAAGCATTGTCAACTACTTTTGGAAGGCAAAACCATTGACGGGGTAGGTTGACGAACCTTCAGGAGGAAATCAGATGGACGGCATGAGAGACAAGGTTGCAATTGTTGGAATGGGCTGTACAAAATTTGGGGAGCGCTGGGATATGGGCGTGGAAGATCTTCTTGTCGAAGCCGCCTACGAAGCGTTTCAGGATGCGGGTATCGAACCCAAGGATATTGAGGCGGCATGGCTTGGTACAGTATTTTCCGGTTTGAGTGCGATGACTTTATCTCCTCTGGGGCTTCAATATATCCCTGTCACGAGAGTTGAAAATATGTGCGCCACAGGCTCCGAGGCCCTCAGAGGGGCGAGTTATGCAATTATGGCCGGTATGTGCGATATAGCGTTGGCTGTTGGTGTCGAAAAGCTGAAAGATTCGGGGAAAACGGGCGTCAGAGGGCCGGCGATTGTAGGGGACAATCCCGACGGCAGTGCGGGAATCGGCTCAGGCTACAGTGCACCGGCGTCTTTTGCATACCTTGGCACTCGATATTTCCATCAATATGGACTGGATAGGGAAGAAGGGAAGAGACTCCTTGCTGAGATTGCGGTCAAGAACCACCATAACGGCAGTTTGAATCCCAAGGCGCATTTTCAAAATACTCTTACGGTGGAAAAAGTAATGAAAGCCCCTATTGTTGCCTGGCCTCTCGGTCTGTTTGACTGCTGCGGTGTCAGTGACGGAGCCGCGGCTGCCGTAGTTACACGGGCGGACCTGGCTAAAAACTTCAGG